>NZ_JAUVEY010000100.1:0-7991 GCF_030594565.1 Methanococcoides sp. | reverse complement strand
TAGATGATAGCTGTTTTACATCTCCAGCAATGACCATACCTGTGGCTGATCATTCTCTCGGCCATGAGAAGTCCTCTCTCCAGCAGGTCATCCATAACAACGCGGTTTGCGTCACGGATGTTCATTCCGCAATATTTTCCTGCTTCACTGGTGTAGCTACCATTAGGGCCTACGGGACAGAAGATCGGGAGTTCGTTCTTTACGCCAACTTCAAAATCGTCAACACCGTGTCCAGGCGCAATGTGGACACAACCTGTGCTATCTGCTGTAACGTAATCTGCATTGCATATCCTGTGTTCTATCTCTGCCTGTAAAGGCACAAGGTCTGCAAGTGGATGCTCGTAAACTGTGCCCTCGAGGTCCTTGCCTGACATCGTACTGAGTACCTCATAATTTGCATATCTGCCTATTCTGAGCACGTTCTCAACAAGCTCTGATGCTATTATCAATGTCTCAGTTGAGTCATCGTCTTTGACAGCCTTCACTTTTGAATACTCGAATTCCGGATGGACTGCCACAGCAATGTTGGAGGGGATGGTCCAGGGGGTCGTTGTCCAGATGACGACAAAAGTGTTCTCTTCGTCCTTTAGTTTGAACTTGATATAAGTTGAAGGGTCTTCGCGGTCCTCATACTCGACCTCCGCGTCAGCAATTGCGGTTTCGCATCTTGGGCACCAGTTGACAACTCTCTTTCCAGTGTCAAGCAGGTTCTTTTCCTGTGCTTGTTTAAGTGTCCACCATGCAGCTTCGATGTACTCATCCTTGAGCGTCATGTAAGGGTCTTCCCAGTCAAGCCAGACACCAAGGGTTTGGAACTGTTCGGTCATATCGTCCTTCTGGCGAAGTGCGAACTCCTTACATTTCTCAATGAAATTGCCGACGCCATATGTCTCGATGTCCTTCTTTGATTCAAAACCAAGGGCACCTTCTACCTTTACCTCGATGGGTAATCCGTGCATGTCCCAGCCTGCCCTGTCAAGGATGTCATGGTCGTTCATTGACATGTAACGCAGGATACTGTCCTTGATTATCTTGTTCCAGGCAGTACCAAGGTGGATGTGACCTGTGGTGTATGGTGGTCCGTCCACGAAATAAAATTTCTTAGCGCCTTTCCTGTGTTCACGTACTGATCTGTAGGCGTTGTTCGCCTCCCAAAATCCATGAACCTTTGTTTCGATCTCTTTGGCATTGTACTGGTCAGTAACTTCTTTGATCATGATGGTGCCCTCCTGGATATGTCCAGTTCCTTGGCTATGTATAGGTATCATCCTAATGCGGTAACAGATTTAAATATTATTGTTAAATAGGCGTATGTTATAAAAAATGTAATATGCATGGAAACAGGGGTAAAGATGTCCCCTTAAATGCTTATATCGTTCCTGGCTCTTCAAAAAAGAACTTCTCTTCCCCAAATGCAGGCTCAAGGTCGGTAAGCCATGAGGCTGTCGGGGAATATTTTGCAAAGAACGGTTTACGTACCCATCCGCAATCACGGCCTTGCAGGAATTCAAGCACAAAGACCTTTTCACCGTTTATTTCCTGTGTGCCAAGGACATTTATCTTCCCGGGGTCAGTGGACATGCTTGGTCCGCGTACGGTTCTTGCGAGTCCGCTTACTTTCTGGTATGCTTCCTGGAAGATCTCCCATGCTTTTGCCACAGGAGTGTCGAAATAGTGGTTTGCACCTGTGTCCCTTACCATGAACATGTAGTAAGGGATACATCCAAGCCGTACCTGTTCTCTCCACATCTGTTCCCAGATGATAGGATCATCATTTATATGGGCTATCAGGGGGGATTGGGTTCGTATCTGTGCTCCGGTTGCACGTATGTTCTTTATGGCTTCCTTGACTGTATCTGTTGTAAGCTCTACCGGGTGGTTGAAATGTCCCATGATGGCCATGTGCTTGTTGTGGTCGGTAACATTGGAGAACAGGGACAGTATGTCTTCGCTATCCTTGTCCGAAACAAAGCGTTGTGGCCAGTAACTTAATGATTTTGTCCCTATCCTGATGTTCTCGATCGTGCGAATATCTGCTTCCAGGATGGGTTCGATATATCTTTTCAGGAGATTTGCGCTCATTGTCATAGGATCTCCTCCTGTGAAAAGCACATCTTTGACCTCGGGATGTTCCTGTAGATATGATACTAACGTCTCTATCTCCCGGCTGGCGAACTTCAGGTCTTTCATGCCGGTGAATTGTGCCCACCTGAAGCAGAATGTACAGAATGTATGGCAGGTCTGTCCCTGTGTGGGGAAGAAAAGGACGGTTTCGTTATACTTGTGTTGCATTCCCTCAAGGACCTTGCCGTTAAGTTCGGGAACGTTCTTATCAAGCTGCCCTGCAGGATGTGGGTTCAGGGTCAAACGTATCTTATGTATTGCCTGTTGGACCTCTTCTTCCGATGCACCGGTGTGTAAAAGGTGCTTCATCTCCTCATAGTGAGGAGGCAATAGCATGTCCTTGTTAGGAAAAGTAAGTCTGAACATTGGGTCATTGGGTACATTGTCCCAATTAATAAGCTCATCGATGACGTAATTATTAACGCGGAACGGAAATATCCTTGCAGCGATCTCGATATCCTCTTGCTGCTCCTGAGTAAAATTCTGTATCTGTGGGATCTCTTTATAATTTGAAAGGGTGTATGCGCGGAAATCTCGTTTTGTAGCACCAGTTATGCCGATACCTCCCGTTTTTTTTTAGAAAAGCTGCCTTATGCCAGCGGTTTCAATTAATCCTTGAAACTATTTGTGATTTAGACAAATTACACTACAGATAATATATAGTTGTTAAATTCTGAACTCTCCTATTACGATTGATTATATAATAATTTCCCTTTTTTTATGCCACTGGTTCTACTTTTTACCAGTATCTCCAAAACAATTCTGATGGTTGGCAGGGGGTATTGCTATCTTTCTGTTTATTTTCGAATACTGCTCCATTATTTTTTGCAATTTCCTGTTCGAAATGTTTAAAACAATACGGGGCTATAATGCATGGTTAAAATCATGTTTTATTATCAAAGGTGATAAGTTGAAAGTAAAGTCCAGGGTTCAACTAAGGAAATCTGCAAAGAACAAATTGTTTAAAAGTCTTCGATCTACTTTCGGGGATGTTATTGATAGTATTTCAGAATGCAAGCTTGAGAGTGCTATGGCTGATGATTTTAAGATTATCATCGTTGATGGCAAGGTGCTTTTCTTCCAGATGGGTGAGGTATCTTTCCCTACTGTAAGGGGTGTGCTGGAATTGGGACTTGATTGCAATGTCGTTACTGTTGATGCGGGTGCTGTGAAGTTTGTTGTGAATGGTGCTGATATAATGTGTCCGGGAATCGTTAAAGTTGATGATGGGCTGAATGAGGGCGACCTTGTTATTATCGTTGAAGAAACACATGGTAAGCCTCTTGCTATCGGACGTGCCCTTGTGCCGGCGACTGAGATGGTGGGCAGGTCAGGTAAGGCTATTAAGTCTATACATTATGTCGGGGATGAACTTTGGAACCTTGAGGCATGATATTTCAGGATGAATGGGAAGCTATCATTAAAATATGATGAACATCCATATTAAACCCTATAACATTGATGCGAAGCCAGAAAATCAAAATAGCTAATGGCTTAAATATTAAAAGAATTATTAAAGATATATTCTAAATCCATTCAATCGAATCTTAGGACAAAGGTGCTGACTATGGCAAATTTCATGGATAAAATATTTGGAAGTGGAGTAAAGGGTGCGACAGATGCTGATGAATATACTGAGCTCGACCTTGGTAAATTTGAACAGGAAATGGCAGATGAACCTGCAGAGACCTATATCAGGGTGGCAGAACTTACGAACCTTAATGAACTTCCTGACTTGAAGAAAGAGATCTATAATGGCAATATCCTTATGATCGATATCTCTAATATCAAGGCTGATAAACTCATGCTTGACAGGGCACTTAAGGATCTGAAAGATGTTGTTATCGATGTGCATGGGGACATTGCAGGTATTAAGGATGATCAGGTACTTGTCACTCCGACAGGTGTCAGAATAGACAGATCCAAGATAGTTGGTGGAAGGTATTGAGCGCAGAAGATAGTTCCGGGGCAGAGTCCCCGAGATCATTTGAGACCAGAACTTCCTGTCCTCTCTGCCAGGAAGACCTTATCATTAAGTGGCAGGGGGATGAAATTCCCTATTTCGGGGAAGTTATGTACATTTCCACTTCCTGTTGTAACTGTGGGTTCAGGTTCACGGATACAATGATACTTGCTCAGAAAGAGCCTATGCGTTTTGAGCTCAAGGTAGAAGGACTTGAGGATCTCAATGCAAGGGTCATACGTTCGACCTCAGGCACCATAAGGATCCCTGAACTCGGGATCGATGTTGAGCCCGGTTCTGTTTCTGATTCATATGTTACCAATATTGAGGGCATTCTTCAAAGGGTACAGTCGGTTGTCGTGACCGCTACTGGCTGGGTTAAAGATGATGCCGATGCGTATGCACGTGGACTGGAACTACAGGATCAGCTTGAACAAGCTATTGCTGGCGATTTTCCTCTGACCGTCATTATAGAAGATCCTCTTGGTAACAGTGCTATAATCTCTGAGAAAGTTGTATCCAGAAAGCTCTCAGCCGAAGAAGCGGGCGATCTTCATAGCGGTATGGTTGTCTTTGATGTTGATACCTCCCAGATGGAAGTCGATTCTTCTGATAAGATACAGCCGATTGGAAATAACTATAAATGATGCCTGTATTTAGCTCAAAAATTCGAATTTAATCGTTTCGATCTTATTGGTGACATTATGGCTGAACAAGAAAAAGAGGCAACGCTTCCTTCAAAAGAGAATTTCAGTGAATGGTATAATGATATGCTCCAGATCGCAGAGATCATGGATGTACGTTATCCTGTGAAAGGTTCATATGTCTGGTATCCTTTCGGTTTTTCCATTCGCAGGAATGTTTATGATATTATCCGTGGATTGCTTGATAAAGATCACCAGGAAACACTGTTCCCTCTTTTGATACCTGAAAATGAGTTCATGAAAGAGGCAGAACATATCAAAGGGTTTGAAGAAGAAGTGTACTGGGTTCTCAATGGCGGTACAACTCCTCTTGATGTGAAACTTGCGCTTCGTCCAACCAGTGAGACCGCTATTTATCCTATGTATCGTCTCTGGGTACGTTCACATGCGGACCTTCCATTGAAGCTTTATCAGATCGTCAATACCTTCAGGTATGAGACAAAGCACACTAGGCCGCTTATCCGTCTCCGGGAGATAACTTCTTTTAAGGAAGCGCATACTGTTCATGCAACCTGGGATGAGGCTGCTTCTCAGGTGGATGAAGCTATCAGGCTCTATATCGAGTTCTACAGAAGGCTTGCTATTCCTGTGCTCCCTTCAAAGCGTCCTAGCTGGGATAAGTTCCCTGGGGCTGATTATACTATTGCAGTAGATTCGTTGATGCCTGATGGGAAAACGCTTCAGGTAGGAACTGCACATCACTTGGGTGATAATTTCGCAAAGACCTTCGATATCAAGTATGAGGATATTGATGGTGAACAGGTCTATGCTCATCAGACATGTTACGGCGTTTCTGAAAGGTGCATTGCCACTCTGCTTTCGACCCATGGTGATGATAAGGGTCTGGTGCTTCCTCCAGAGATCGCTCCGACACAGGTTGTTATCATACCTATCATTTTCAAAGAGCCGGAAGCTGTGCTCAATGCATGTAATGATGTGAAGGCTGAGCTTGAGGCTGCAGGTGTTCGGGTCACTATCGATGATAGTGATAAACGTCCGGGTTCCAAGTATTATAAGTGGGAGATGAAGGGCGTTCCTTTGAGGATAGAGATAGGTCCGAGGGACCTGAAGAACGAGGCTGCAATGCTCGCCAGACGTGATACTGGCGAGAAGGAACAGGTGCCTCTGTCTTCTATCAAGGATGAGGTTCTCTCAAGGTTCGAGATTATTCAGGTAGCTCTTTTGGAAAAGGCGACCGCTGAGTTGAACGAGCGCATCTTCGATTGTTCCACTGTGGATGATGTTAAGGAAAGGGTGCAGGATGGAATTGCTCTTGTCCCGTGGTGTGGTGAGGAAAAGTGTGGTCTCGATCTGGATGAACAGGCCGGTGCAGGCATACTTGGAATTCCTACTGATATGGATGAGGATGGTACTTACAAGTGTCCTATCTGTAGCAAAGAAACTCGTACAAGGGTTTACGTGGCAAGGACTTATTGATACTGACGGGGTGATTTGATATGGGATCTCTGATAGCTAACGATAAAAGACCGGAAAAGCCGTTATTCATTTGTGTATTGGGAAATACGGAAACTGCATATATCGAGAAGTTGTCTGCGGCAGGAAAGACTGCTAAGCTTACGGATTATACTCCGACAGGCGACGCGGAGCTTGTGGAGACTGGTGGTATCATCAGTACTCCTGTGATCCCGATGACGCCTCCCTATAATACTCCCACCCCCGGGCTTATTACACGTGCATCATTACAGCTTTCAGGTGTTCCCCATTTGTTTGTGAACTCTGGTCTGAAGATACCTCCTAAGGTTCCTTTTGAGGACCTTGGTGCAAGGTATGGGGAAGATATCCGGAACGATGTTGCGGTGCATGATGTTGAAGGCATCATCAAGGCTGCACTTTCTGTTGGCGAGAAGGTTCGCGATGATCACGATATGTTCGTAATAGGGGAGAGTACTCCTGCTGGTACGACCACTGCCATGGGCGTTCTCGATGCTCTCGGGTATGATAGTAATGTGAGTAGCAGCTCTTCCGAGAATCCTGTGGGGCTTAAGAGAAGGGTCGTGAAAGAGGCAATGGATGCATCGGGTATCATTTCTGGTGGTCTTAAGGGGGATCCTATGCGCGCAATAGCCTGTCTTGGTGATCCGATGATGCCAGCTGTGGCGGGTCTTGTTTCAGGCCTTAAAGGTAAGCGTGTCATCCTTGCAGGCGGAACTCAGATGGCCGCAGTGTATGCTTTCATGAAGCATCTGGGTACTGATCTTAGTAATGTGTCCATTGTGACCACAAGTTATGTCGCTAATGATGAGACTGCTAATTTCAATGAGATCATTGAGGCCCTTGGTGCTGATATGTTCGCCATTGACCCTCGTTTTGGTAATTCTTCCCACAAAGGATTGAGGCAGTATGAGCTTGGTTATGTGAAGGAAGGGGTGGGTGCCGGAGGGGCACTTTATCTTGCAGGCCTTCTCGGAGTTTCTGTCGATACTATCCGTGAGGAGATCGAAAAGATCTGTCTTGAACTTGCTGACCTTATCAATGCAGAATGATCGTTTTGGGTTGAAGTGTGTGCAGTTGTTACATTCTTGAACCATTTTTGTTTTTAAACCGATACCTATATCACTGATAAGATGTATCTTTGGGTTGTAATCGCAAGGTTGCGGGGCTGTGGCCTAGCCTGGAATGGCGACGGGCTCCAGCGGATAAATGATGAACAACGGGTCTACTGAGATCTACTCGACGGAGTGGGTCGGTGAAGAGCCGTTGGAGCACTGATGTGTGTTCTTAAGAATTGACTGTCGTAAGGCAGTTGTTCGGAGAGACCCGTCGATCGAGAGTTCGAATCTCTCCAGCCCCACGTTTTTCTTTTCTTGTACTACTCTATTATAATGTCAAGTTTTTCTTTTGTCCAGGTTTAACTTTGTCAAGAGTATCAATATTGCTTTACACACGTTATCACTTCCAAGACAACGTTTTTGTGTTGCAGGTTTTATTCGATAAAATTTGGTGTGGATATCCTTCCATCCCACAGCTACAAAGATATTTCCATCTTAATCTCTTGGAATATGATCTTGAACTACCTTAATTTACTTATTTTATGTGACTTGTGTGCATTAGATGTATATAGTTGTTCAATGCAAAGGACGAACGACTTTGTATAAACTCAATTTGATAAATATGAGGGTATTATTAACGAATAGTCTAATTCTAATATTGGGCGGTAAGTGAAAAATGAACAAATTAAA
>NZ_JAUVEY010000198.1:0-2716 GCF_030594565.1 Methanococcoides sp. | reverse complement strand
TTTCCAGAATTATATCCATCTGGCATGATCAATATATGAAAATAGTCATAAGTAGATTCCTAGTGTATCATGCCAGCTTGTCACTGAGATTTAATCCCAGAACACCGACCATGACGATGAATATGGAAACCATCTTTATGGTGGTGGCAGGCTCTTTGAAATAATATATCCCTATCAAGGTCATGGATGCTGTCCCCACCCCGGACCAGATGGCATAGGCAAGGCTTACATCGATGTTCTTCAAGGCGAATGGGAAAATACTGAAACTTATGCCATAGAACACGAATATCATCAGAGATGCCGGGATGTTCGAATAGCCATTGGATATTTTCATGCAGACGGTACCGCATATCTCAAAAAAGATGGATATTGCCAGAAGTGAATAGCTCATATTAATTTCCCGGATCACAAGATATAACTGGTATTTATGAAAGCTATTTACAGATAAACATAATGACCATGAAAAGATATATTGTTCTTGACATGAGCAACGATAAATGAATGGTATGGAACCATCATAAATAGTTAGCTCTAATAAATGACACACATAAGGAGATAATAAAAATGCCAGAAGACCCCCTTCAGATAATAGCAGATAATGACCCGGAATTCGTCAACCTTTTGGACGAGACCCTTCATAACGCATTCCCGGAAAATGGAATACCTTACAAGTACAAGCTCCTGATGGCATTGTCCCTCGATGCATCAAAGGGTGCTGTTAACGGAGTGCGCTCTCTTGCATTGCAGGCATTGGATGCCGGTGCTACAAAGGAAGAGATCATGCAGACCATCAGGATCACACAGTACATATGTGGGATCGGCAGTGTTTACGTAGCTGCTAATGCCCTCCAGGATGTTCTCTAAATTATAACAAAGATCTGCACATGAGTTGTCCAGAAATTTATAAATACAGAGCTTTACAAAGTTAAAGAGGATTGTAAAGATCAATTTTGGGGGACTTATGCATGGCAGATGTAAAAAATAAAGTGACTGAAAATGTAGAAGGGGCTTATTACGTAGATGATCAGTGTATCACTTGTCAGAGATGTATAGATGAAGCTCCAAATAATTTCAAAATGAATGACAACGGCTCGAATGCTTTTGTATTTAAGCAGCCGGAGAATGATACTGAAAAAAAGAATTGCGAAGATGCCATGGACTCCTGTCCTGCAGAAGCGATCGGAAACGATGGATAAGTGTATAACTTATTTTTTAAAGCATCTTTTTTCCTTTTTCCATTCTTTTTTTGAAATATTGAAGTTCCATACCTTAGAATACCACCACTTACAAAAACGGTGCTAGTGAGCAGCACTTCCTTTTTGACCCACATGACGTATTCAAAAAACTCAAATAGATTGCAAACCGTTATTTCTATATGAGTTTGATCTATGAGGACCTGGTAAAATCGCTCGATTCCAAACAGCAGGCATATGTGGATCTGGAACTACCGGATCCGACCAATGGGGAATACCTTCTCGGAGTATTTCACTTGATACCGGGTGGAGATCTGAACGTACTGCAAGCGGCTGCGGAGATCGCTGCAGAATCATCAACTGGAACAAATATCAAAGTAAATACGGAGACCGCATTTTCCAAAACCATGAACGCTCTGGTCTATCAGCTTGATCTGGAAAGAGAGCTGGTATGGATAGCTTATCCGTGGAGACTTTTTGACAGGGGAGGAAATGTCCAGAACATACTGACCTACATTGTCGGTAACATCCTCGGAATGAAAGAGATCCAGGCATTGAAGCTGATGGATGTATGGTTCCCGCCATCCATGCTGGAACAGTATGACGGTCCGAGCTATACTGTGGACGATATGCGAAAATACCTTGATGTTTATGACAGGCCGATCCTCGGAACCATAGTCAAGCCAAAGATGGGACTTACATCAGCGGAATATGCGGAAGTTTGTTACGATTTCTGGGTAGGCGGAGGAGATTTTGTCAAGAATGACGAGCCTCAGGCAAATCAGGATTTCTGCCCGTATGAAAAGATGGTCGCTCATGTGAAAGAGGCCATGGACAAGGCTGTGAAAGAAACCGGCAAGAAGAAAGTTCATTCATTCAATGTTTCAGCCGCTGATTTCGACACCATGATAGAACGGTGTGAGATGATTACCAATGCAGGATTCGAGCCCGGAAGTTATGCATTCCTGATAGACGGCATTACAGCCGGCTGGATGGCGGTCCAGACCATCAGAAGACGATATCCCGATGTGTTCCTCCATTTCCACCGAGCTGCCCACGGTGCTTTTACAAGACCTGAGAACCCCATAGGATTTTCTGTTCTGGTGCTGTCAAAGTTCGCACGCCTTGCCGGAGCTTCAGGGATACACACAGGAACAGCAGGCGTAGGTAAGATGAAAGGTACACCGCAGGAAGATGTTGTTGCCGCCCACGGCATCCAGTATTTGAAGTCACCCGGACACTTCTTCGAACAGACATGGTCAAAGATCATGGATACCGACAAGGATGCCATCAATCTTGTCAATGAAGATCTTGCTCACCACGTCATCCTCGAAGATGATAGCTGGAGAGCCATGAAGAAATGCTGCCCAATAGTTTCCGGTGGCCTTAACCCTGTGAAACTGAAACCCTTCATAGATGTAATGGAGAATGTCGATTTCATCACTACCATGGGTTCAGGCGTACACTCCCACCCCGGAGGCACACAGTCAGGTGCAAAGGCACTTGTCCAAGCATGTGATGCA
>NZ_JAUVEY010000035.1:0-15588 GCF_030594565.1 Methanococcoides sp. | reverse complement strand
CCATGGATGGGATCCCCTCAATTGATGAACCGGGGTATGTAACTGTTGATGAAGCTGATAGATGGATACAGGACAATGAGCTGGTACTGGCACTCATCTACAACGACACTAAAAGAGTGTACCCCCTACAAGTGATGGTCTGGCATGAGATTGTAAATGACCACATAAATGGTGAGCCGATCCTCATAACATACTGCCCACTGTGTGGATCAGGAATCGCCTATGAAAGAACGATCAACGGAGAAGAAGTTGAATTTGGCACCTCAGGAAAGCTATATAATTCAAACCTTGTGATGTATGATAGAAAAACGAATTCATACTGGACACAAATTGGCGGGCAAGCGATCGTCGGTGAGCTTACAGGAATGGAATTGAAAGCAATTTCCATAGAAACAGTTGTCTGGAGGGACTGGAAAGTGATACATCCGGATTCAGAAGTTATCTCAAAGGATACAGGGTTCGACAGACCATATGGCACTGACCCATATGGTAATTACTATGAGAACAGTTTTGTGCTATTCCCCGTGGAGAACAGTGATGACACGATCCACCCTAAAACTGTCATTTTCGGCATCGAAGTGAATGGAACTTACCAGGCATATCGTGAAGAGGATCTTATCAATTCCGGCACTATAAAAGACACCGTCAATGGAATTGAGATCCTTGTTGAAAGAGATGAAGCAGGAATTGTCAGGATAACTGACCTGGCTACTGGTGACGAAATTGTAAAAGAAAGGGATTTCTGGTTTGCATGGTATGCATTCCATCCGGAAACTACGATATATCTTCCGGAAGGCTTCGAACCTGAGCTTCCGGAAGAAGGAAAAAGCACACCTCTTGGAATTGTGGCACCAGCAGTTGCCATATTATTTGCATTGGCAGCCAGTAAGAAGAGAAACTGATGAAGAGGTGAAACTCTTCGAACAGGGAAAATACATTAATGAATATATCGAAAAGGATGCCCATGGACACTCAAGAACTTCTTGCATCCCTGGAAAAGGATGCAAGAAGAATATCTAACAATGACATTATGAAAGCACGTTCATTCATGCTCAATTACGTTAAGTTCCTACCAGAGAAATATAAAAAGGCTTATTCAACGGAATTATTTAGTTATTACTATGAGACTTTTATGGAAATAAAGGGCTTAAGATCGAATCCTGCGATAGAAGAGATAGATGCTGAAACATACAAAGAACTTATCAAAAATTACGAGCAGCAAGTTAGTGAGGATCCTCTCGAAACTTACTTTCAGAGATTTATGAATGTAGTAACACCATACCTCATATTCATCACAAAAAAACCGTTACACCCCGTAGGTATGATCTTACCGGGAGGAATGACAATAATGGAACTGAACGGTGAATATTACTGCCCTATCAAAAACAAGCAAAAGGAAGTTGACATTGCCCTTTGCAAATATTGCATTTGCAAGGACAACGAAGAAGTTGCAAAAACAGATGGAGTATGTGGTAAAAGCTTTAGATATTAGCTCCATCCAATAAACGTTTGAAATATCCGGTAGTTTTACCGGAACTATCGAGTTGACCATCAAACTTGATTAACTCCCAGCCATCAATCCCAAGTGAATTTAGATCTTCCTTGGTAGTGTCGATCTTGTCCATTCGAATCATTTTAATATCATATTCCCAGCAAGCCATATGTTTTACCTCTTATTTAAGGAGTATTGGTTACAATAAAAAGACTGCTTTGATGCTATATAACAGTTTTTAAAAATTAGATTTACCTATAACTCAAGTAAATTTGATTATGGTGGCAAGATCACTTCAAATAAGGCATGGACGATTCCCCAATATGAACGGGGTCTATCGGCAAGCTGAACGAAAACTTGCTCCCCTTACCAAGCTCAGATTCAACCCAGACTCTCCCCCCATGAAGCATAACAAAACGTTTGACAAGAGCAAGACCGAGTCCTGTTCCTTTTTCCACTTTTGTTTCGAATTTCTCAACTTGTGAGAAAGGGTCGAAGATAGAAGAAAGGGAATCAGCTGCAATACCTTTGCCACTATCTTCTACACTGAAATGACCCTCCTTCCCAATAATTGAACCACTAATTGTTATAGAACCGCCTTCTGAAGTGAATTTAACAGCATTGCTGAGTAGATTATAAAGTATCTGCTTGAACTTTGTAATATCAGCAAATATCCACCCCACATCCTCATCAACAGAAAAGTTAAGTTTAAGGTCCTTTTTAAGGATAAGGGGCATCAAAGAATAGCAGACTTCATCAATTGCATCCAGAGAATTGAATTCTTCGATAAAAAGTTCCATCTTTCCTGCTTCTATCTTTGAAAGATCCAGAATATCATTTATAATCTCAAGAAGATGACTACCGCTTGAAGAAATATTATTTACATAGCGTTCTTGCTTTTCATTAAGCTCGCCAAAATTCTTACTCGCAAGCATTTCCGAAAACCCTATAACAGCATTTAGCGGAGTTCTTAACTCATGACTCATATTCGCAAGGAACTTGCTCTTGGAAAGATTTGCAGATTCAGCCTCTGCTTTTTCACGAAGTATTTTTTCAGATTCCTTTCGATCAGTAATATCCCGAATGATCGCCAACACCTCGTCTTCCCCGGTGGCAACAAAACGAGATTCATAATAACGAACACCTTCATCCAGGTCCATTTGATAATTAAGTATCTCAATATTACCATCCTTCAACGCTTT
Organism: Methanococcoides sp.; assembly: GCF_030594565.1. Classification (NCBI taxonomy): domain Archaea; kingdom Methanobacteriati; phylum Methanobacteriota; class Methanomicrobia; order Methanosarcinales; family Methanosarcinaceae; genus Methanococcoides; species Methanococcoides sp. The sequence goes on along the minus strand of NZ_JAUVEY010000035.1, from coordinate 12,894 downwards.
TTTAATGTTCACGATTGAAGGAGTTGAAATGTGTTTTGGAAAAATATCAGAAATATTCTTTCCGATGAACTCCATTGCGGGAATCATAAGAGATTCCTCAGAAGGTGCATTGTAATCCATAAACGTCCCATCCCCACTGAACTTGAAAATGAGATCAGGAATAGAATTTAGGATCGATCGATTTCTCCTCTCACTTTTGTAGAGATCACCTTCTGCTTTTCTGCGCTTTACCATCCTCCACATGCCATCCATTAACAGGGTTAGTTGACGAACATCTGATTCAACATATGGCGTTTCCTTATTACCTACACCCATAACAGCCACTATCTTGTCACCATCGAACACAGGAATATCCATATTGCGCAGGATCTTTAAGTGTTCCCCAGGAGATTCTTTTTTGAGAGGATCAAGTGCTTCATGATCATTGGTAATGATCGGCCTTCCATACCTAACGGCCTCAACCCAGAAACCAGCGTACTCAAGAGGATAGTCCGGAACATCATCTTTGGCAATACATTCCCCCACGTCAGCCTGCTTTTGAGAGTGCATAGAAAGCAATGTTCCATCATCATTTAAAAGTGCCAGATAACCGATCTTACTTTTAGTAAGGTTAATACTTTCTTCACGTACAAAATCGATTATATCTTCAAAAGTGGCATCGTACATCTGGTTAAGCTTTAATAGAGCTTCAAGTCGTTTTTCATCAAGTAGAAGGGCTTCTTCAGCCCTTGTAAGTTTCAGTTTTTGTAAACCAATATCTGTAAGAAAGGAAACTACCTTGATAAAATAATCCATTAACTGATCAATCTGTCCCCTAGTAAAAATAGGAACTTTATCAAGAGCTTCGAGGTATTCCTTCTCAGCAAATCCAACCTCATTTGCCTGTACTTTGAAAAATTCGACATCAGGTTTCTCATAGACGAACTGACCAATATAGAAATTAGCAAGATGATTGCCTTCGACATATACAGGAATCCCGACATCTACCAATCCATTGCCACAGGTATATTCGAAATAACGGTTATTCAATGCAGAACTAGCATCAAAGAACTTAACGAACTGTGTATCGCTTTCCTTACACCGCTTCTCAGTAATAGGATTAGAACGATGGAATTTTACACAAATATCTTGCCAACCAGCAGCAACGAGTATTTCACCATCCGCATCAAGAAGTGCATTTGTGACCCCAGTTACAGCATAAAAACTATCCATGAGATCCTGTAGCTTGGGAATGTCAACAAGATCAACGAACTTATAGTTCATTTCAGTAGTTGGACCTGACGAAAACATATTGATCAAAGTATGAACCCCCGCTTTTATTTAAAATGTTGTATATTGTCAATTCATTGATTTTGTTATAGTTCCACTCGAACTCCTCAAGTTATAATTTGTCCATTATTGATTAAAAAGCTTTATGGGCTTAAGTAAATAATACAAAATGAAATTGTCATCCAGTGGCTATGTTCTGGCATTACAGGATATTTCGATAAATTTAAAAATATTGGGAAAGCAGAGATAATAGAAGCTTTCAGACATATATTCTTACGAGAAGTTGAATGTGCCTGAAAATATAAGAACAGAGCATTTGCAGTAACTTATTAGCTGACAGGAACAATTTCACTGAGGTGCCAGAACCTTAAGTCCCATTATCCCAATGGCTATCAATGATATGCAGACCAGCCTGACAATGTCCATGGATTCATTGAAAAGGAAGATGCCCAGCAAAGTCGTACCGAGGATACCGATTCCGGTCCAAACAGCATATCCGGTACCCACAGGGATAACACGAAGTGCTTTTTCCAGAAGGGACATTGATCACAAGAAAGACCAGAGTAAAGAGAGTAGGGTAGATCTTCGTAAATCCTTCACTGTATTTCATGCTGATCGCCCAACCAGTCTCAAAGATCCCTGCTATTAAAAGATATATCCATTCCATGAAAGAGCATTGAATTGGATATATTTAAAGCAATTGATTTAGATCATCTTTTCTGATAACGAACTGCACATGAGGTTCATCGAAAAATTCAATGTCAACAATACCATTGTCCACCATCCCCAGTTTTAGTGCAAGCTTTTCAGATGCTATATTGTCAGGATGAGAATAAGCAGTCATCAATTCTAACCCCAGTATAGAAAAAGCATATTCAAGGAGCTTTTTGGTAACTTCAATACCATATCCCTTTTTCCAGTACTCAGGAAGGATCATCCAGAACATCTGATATCCTGAACCTTTCCAATCCGGACCAAAGCCGATAGAACCAATGAAATTTCCATTGGCTTTACGCTCAACTGCCAGAGCATATATCTGTTCTTCATTATCGTAATTTGCAATAGTCTTATCAAGCAACTCTTTAGTACCTTCGAAGGTCTTTTGATCAGCAGTGAAAAGAAGATATTTAGTAGCTTCCCCATCAGACATGAAAGTGTAGAAGCCATCAAGATCATCCCCTTTGAAAGGACGGATGAGCGTTCTCTCGGTTTCAAGTCCTTCAGGCACTTTTAAAGACATAAACGACCATAGCCCGTCAAATAAATAACAATAACGGTCTTAGTCAAATTGATAAAAATTATCTTTACGACCAGTTGAATGGTCAGCAAAGGAAAGAAAAATATTTGGTATATCAAAAGAGGAAGGAAGGGAAAAACACTTTACTGTCCTTATCCCCCACTTTACGATCAATGGACACTGCTTTTTAGAGAAGTAACTGCAAGACTACTGGTGTATTCCAGGGACTTCAGGTTGAACCCCAGAAGGAAAGAACCAATGTAGGCCGAATTACCATCCTGAGAAAGAGATCGTATGTATTTATCCGACGCTACTGAAGGAGAAGCAATAATTGCCCCCGAAATGCCATAAACCGCTTCAATGGAGGGGAAAGGATGTGCATTGATGACCATATCTATCGGATCGGTCGAGGACCTTATATTCAGGAACTCTTTGTTGAGTATTACAATATTACCTAAGACACGATATTTGGGATCGTCCAGGTAACCCTGAAGTTCCACAGGATCGAGCACATCTTTACCGATGAGTTTGCCACCGTGCATCAATTTAACATTATTTTTAGGCCACTGAAACTCACTGTTGGTCAAAAAACATAGCATCAAATCACATCCAAGAACTTGACGAATCCCAACGTTGCTCTTTTTACCACACAGAACTATTCCTTTTTGTTCATCCTCTTTTTCAAGCTTGAGTATATTCTTCCGGTCATTTTCGTCAAGGAACAGAACTGAACTGATCCCTTTTGAAGATAGAAGTTCTGTTCGGGCCCCATCCATAATATCTTCGTTTATAATTTAATAACCCCCCACTAATGTTAACTGATCTATCAAGATCAATTAATCAATGTATATTGTTATAATTCAATGTTACTTAAGTATTATTGAAATACTTTTGATACTGATACAAAAAAGTAGGTTTTCTACAGAGCCTGATATAGATTATCTTTTATGATACCAAACCGCACATGTGGTTCATCGAAAAATTCAATGTCAACAATACCATTGCTAACCTCCACATTTTTAGTAACGATTTTACCCGAATTAATAAAATATTATTTTTATGATCAATTGAATGGTCAGCAAAGGAAATCGAAAAATTGAGAATGTTAAAGGAGGTGGGAAAGCATCCCCAATTTCCGATTATTTCCTTCACTTTTTGATCAATAGACACTGCTTTTTAGAGGAGCGGCTACTAGACTGCTGGCATATTCCAAGGGCTTTAGGTTGAACCCCAGAAGGAAAGAACCAACCTGCACCATTTTGTCCTCTTGAGAAAGAGATCGCATATATTCATCCGATGCTCTTGAAGGTGAAGCAATCCGTGCCCCGGAAATCCCGGAAACCACTTCAATGGAAGGGAAAGGGTGTGCATTGATGACCATATATATCGGATCATTTGAGGAATTGCCCTTTAAGAACTCCTCATAAAGTATTACGATATTACCCAAAACACAATATTCATGATCGTCACGATACTCCTGAAGATCCAGAGGATCGCACACATCTTCACCGATGAGCTTGTCACCGTGCATCACTTTGATATGATTTGTAGGCCACTGAAACTCATTATTGGTTAAAAAACCCATCATCACATCACAGTCAAGAACCTGACGTATTCCAGCGTTGTTCTTTTTACCGCACACAATTGATCCATTTAGTTCATCCTCTCTTTCAAATTCGATTATCTTCTTTCGGTCAGTTTCGTCAAGGAACAAAACTGAACCAATTCCTTTTGAAGAGAGAAGTTCTGTTCTAATCTCATCCATGATATCATTGTTTGAAATTCAATAACCTCCATTCGTGTTAACTGTTCGACCTAGAGTAACTAAATCAACACAACTTGATATAATTCAATGTTATTTAAGTTTTGTTGAGCTACTTTTGATACAGATACAAAATAACAGCAATTACCCGGCAGGGAATATATCCAGTTAGCATAAATAATAAAAAAGATAATTAAAAAAGTAATATTGAATTGGACTATATGAGCGCTAGATCATGTTTTTTATGTATAAGGAATAGTAAAAGTAAAAGTGCTTCCCTTATCAGGTTCAGATTCAACCCCGATATTGCCTCCATGCAATTCAACGATCTTCTTAACAATTGGCAACCTCAATCCGGTTCCCTGATATTTTTGCAGGTGGAAATTTCTAACCTGTGTGAAAGGCTGAAAAACGTTGTCAAGTTCATCTTTTGATATTTCGACCCCTGTATATTGGACATTGACATATAATTTACTTTCATGAACATTAGCATAACATCTTACCGTTCCATTATCAGATGCAAATTTAATAGCATCATTCATAAGATCATACAAGATCTCTTTGAACTTGACTCGATCAGCTTTTATGCTTCCAACATCAGATTCTACATTGCATTCCAAAATAATACCCTTTTCCGACGCAAGAGGATCTAGCAGAACTTTTGCATCCTGAATCGCTTCTGACACATCAACATCTTCCATCTGAAGGTGCATTTTGCCACTTTCTATTTTTAAAAGGTCCAATAAGCCATTAATAACTTCCAGCAACTCTTTTCCACTTGTGGAAACATTGCTTAGATATCTTAATTGCTTTTCATTAAGCAGCCCGAACTGTTCAGTTAGCAGTACATCAGAGAAACCTATGATCGAATTAAGGGGTGTGCGTAACTCATAGCTCATGCTCGCAAGGAAATCACTTTTTGCTTGACTGACATTTTCGGACTCTATTTTTGCTTCAATGAGTGCCTTTTCAATTCGTTCATTCTCATATGCCTGTGAAGTAACTAAAAGATCAGTTTCAATAATTTCCTTAAACTCAAACATTAATTCGCGAGAAGAACTGGACAAAGACTTATCGTTATTATCCAGGACACAAATTGTACCAAATCTTTCACCGTTTGGCCATTTGATCGGAAAACCAAAATAAAATTTCAGCCCTAGCTCAATATCAGGATCATGGTCCCACCCAGGATCAACTAGTTCTCCCGCTTTGTATGGATTGCCTTTTGTTTTGCTCGATACAAACACTTCGAGATGGTGAGGCTCCGCCTTCATGATAAGACCAGCAGGAACTTGTAAGGTCTGAGCCATCAGATCCACAATTCTTTGCCATTTAGCAACTGTTTCATCACTAATTTTGACATCATCAATATAAGAAGATGTAACTATTCTAACCAACCCCATAGAATATTAGGGGGTCAGTTTCTTAAATAGATTTCATATTAAAAATATGAGATATGTGATATACATTATTTGAACTATAGGTTAAACAATATTTAGAGATGAACATCCCAATACGTTCATCCCCGGGTTAATATGTAGTATTTTACACTTCTATAATAAAAGAAAAAGTGAATGATTCAGCTCAAATTTCATTCAACTTTTTCAACAGCACTCATCTTACCAAGAATCAAATTATACGAGTCCTTTTCCTCATTGTACTTGACGAGGACGTCATATATCTTTATGATGCCACCATAATCCGCTTCTTTGATAGCGTTGTTTTCCACGTTCATATTATGGAATGGTAAAATTACATATACCTGCTTTCTTGAAGTGCCGTCACAGACTTTGTAAACACTATACTTATTGTCGCCAAGATCACCTGACATCACGGAGCAAACGATATTGATGCGTTTGTCTGCAAATTTATCGATGGTTGCAAGTCTTGCGAATTTCGCTTTTAGGGGTACCTTGAACTTGATACGTGTCTGCCTATCCTTTCTGAGGATCACATAGGAATATTTGATATCAGTGTTCAAATAACGGAACGGTTCTTCACAATCTGCAAGCTTCTTCATCAGAACTGGCGGATTGATGTCATTTTTCTGCTCAAAGCTCCAGCATTCATCCGGTTTGCATCCGGCACACCAAATGAACGAGCAAGGGCTGTAAACATTAAGCCCTGAACCTTTAAGAGCGAACATCAGCCTTCTTAGTTCTGTAGAATTCGCTTTGTCAGCAGGTTCGATCAGAACAATGTTCCCATCATCAACGAGCTTTTTAGATAATTCCTTAAGGAGAGCCGCCTTCTCATCGAGGGATAGCTCACTTATCTCATTGAGCACGTTCGAGAAAACCATCATATCTACCTTATCAGGAAGATCGTCAGCTGTAAGGTCCTTAATATTTGCCTTTATGGTCTCCTCGACCTTCACATTCAGATTGTCCTTTGCATACTCAGGAACAATGTGCTTATATGCTTCGAGGTTCTCATCGTAGAGCTCCACACTGTGGATATCGACTTCTGCATTACCCAATCGCATGTAATGGTCTGCTATTGCAGCAGGAACGGTTCCCGGACCGGTACCGAAGTCAACTATTTTCATTCTTGTCTTGAGCAGGCCATCAAGCTCCATACCGTAGAGGATATGCTGGAACTGAATGAAATATACAGGGAACTGATAAGCAAGATAACCAAGGATACTGTAGCCTTTTTCATAGCTGATCTTCCTTGCCTTGCCCTCTTTCCAGTAACCGGCCTTCTGGGATTGTATCGCCCATCTTATTTTCTCCAGGACTATAGGGTCATCCCAGTCCTTAGAGGTCTTCTCGCCAATGTACTGTTCAATTAGCCTTTGGAGCTTCTTAGGAATAGTACCAAACTTTAAAAATGAACTCATCAATTCCTTATCTTCAGGACTGAGCACAAGGGTTTCTTTCCCAGGAGCTCGCATGATTCTGAAATCATTCCCCATCGGAATAGCATTGAGCCTAAGGTCGAACAGAGATGATGAAACCTCATTATAAATAGCTTGTATAGACATTTCGTCTTCAACATAATCCTTGAGCTCAGATAGCATGAACTCCTTTTTCATACGAGAGACATATTTCAGGACAGAGAGTACTTTATTAGCAGGCATCTTGTGGAGTGGAACGATGCCAAATGATAAAAGCATTGTTAAAGAAAAATTGAAAAATCTTATGCTGAAACTATTCTTTTTTAGAACCAAAATACATATTATCAATGCACATAGTAATTTTATTAAGGAATTTATGGGGGAATAATATCTTGAACAAACTAATTGTATTGCTTGTATTACTTACGGCAATCCTCGTCGCGGGATGTGCAAATAACACTGAACAGGTTATAGACGAACCAGAAATCGTAGAAGATGAAGTATCCGAGCTTACCGAAGCAGAAGACAATGGAACCACGGCTGTTGATACAGAAGAGGACATGGGAACAACTGTAGAAGTGATGATCGAAGACTTCAAATTTACTCCTAAAGAGATCCGCATATCCGTTGGTGACACAATTAAATGGACAAATCTGGATTCAGAACCACATACAGCCACAGATAACAACGATAATTTCGATTCAGGAACACTTGCCAAAGGAGAATCATTCAGTATGACCTTTGATGAAGCAGGAACTTTCGATTATATCTGCACCATTCATCCATGGATGGAAGGAACTGTAATAGTTGAAGCCTGAAGAGCTTGGTTTGAAAAATATAGATATTAAAAGCTTGACTTTTCTCAAAAAATGAGGGGAATTCCCCTCAGATTTTATTTACAGGGACCTGTGCCTCGTTTAGCAATTCATCTTCTGGGACTTCTGCAGGGTCATTAAGGTAGATGGAACATTCTGGCATTACAATGAACTTCTGAATCACAAATTTAAAGTAGTTCAGATCCCGAAATTGTATGGAACTAATTATCAGATATATCAGCCTATATTGAACTATTCACATAGGAATGTTAGCTCAGATCGAATAAAGGAGGGTTTTACCTGACAGATATTACACCAAAGGAAAGATTCATCAGATCGCTTGAAGGCAAAGAAGTCGACAAAGTACCCGTCTGTTCAGTTACACAGACAGGGACCATTGATCTTATGCAAGCCTCGGGTACACAGTGGCCGGAAGCACATTTTAATTCTGAGAAAATGGCCACACTCGCCATTGCAGGACATGAGGTAGCCGGTCTGGAAGGTATCCGCTATCCATTCGATGGAACTGCTATCGCCCAGACATTAGGGTGTACGATGAGAGAAGGGACCTTTGACACACAACCTTCCATTAACGATTTTCCTTTTGAGACCGTCGATGATGTGAAAGATCTGACAGTGCCTGAGAATTTCCTTGAGTCTAAAAGGATCAAGACCATTCTGGATGCCACGGAGATCATCAAGAGGAGAGCTGATGAGGACATACCAATAATTGCAGGTCACCTCGGGCCGGCTGCTATTACCTTATCGCTTGTTGGTGTAAGGAACTACCTCATGTGGTTCATTTCGAACCCCGATACCATCAAAGAGCTGATAAGTTTCAGTACTGATATTTGCATAGAATATTCAAATGCACTCCTGGAACGCGGGGCTGATGTTGTCTGTATACCTGATTCGGAAGCAGGGGCAGAATTGATTCCACCGGAATTCTTTGAAACTATGATATTTCCGGAATACAAAAGGCTTAACCGTGAGATAAAAGGAAAGACCATAGCCCACATGTGCGGGGATTCTGCCGATATCCTCGAGAAAGTTGCGACCTCTGGTTTCGATGGTATAAGCATAGAAGAAAAGGTAGATGTCCAATATGCAAAAAGCGTTATCGGGAACAAAGCCTGCCTGATAGGGAATGTTTCACCTGTGCATACACTTCTTGGGATGAAGCCCGAAGAGGTGAAAGAAGAAGCAAAACAGTGCATAGAGGATGGAGTAGATATTCTCGCACCAGGTTGTGGACTGGCACCGCATACATCCCTGGATAATTTGAAAGCATTCGTTGCTGCAAGGGATGAATATTATTTGGAGAAAGGACTCCTGTGAGTCCATTCTCCAACTATTTACCTTATTTTTATAAAATTTTTTGTATTATTTACACTCATTTCCAATTGATCCTCGCAGGCTCCCTTCCCGGAATGCCATTGACCTTATGCTCAGGATGACCGAACATCATACTGTATTGCACCACATGGCCTTGCGGAAGGTCAAGCTCATCCATGAGTGGTTTGTAGGATGTTGCCGCAATAGCAAGGAAACCAGCCCAGCATGTTCCGATACCGAATGCCTGTGCTGCAAGCTCGAACCATGAAAGTGCTATGATACTATCGGTATAACCAGTCGGATTCTCGGCCCCAGTGTGAGCAAAAGCCAAATGCGGTGCTTCCCTGCATATAGGGTCGACGCCATTTTCATAAACTGAGATCAGAGTGGGCATCAATGCCTTGAGAGGATGCTCAATATCATCAGCCACAACCTCACGCATCCAGTCAATGGTCAGAGAAGTGATCTTCTTTACTTCCCCCGGGTCGTGGACAATGGTCCAATGCACCGGCTGGTTGTTCATCCCGGAAGGAGCATAGCGTGCAATATCAAGTATTTCTTCAATTGTAGACTTCTCGACATTTTCATCCTTGTAGCTTCTGACGGAGCGCCGCATCACCATATATTTACCGATCTCTGATGATGTAAGGGAAGGAAAACTATCATCCTGAAGTTGATAGTAGGTCGAGTCGAACAAAGTGGAAATTGCACCCTCAGGACAGAACACTTCACAGTGTCCACATTTGGCACAATAGACAGCTGCTTCTTCTGGACTGTAAGGAGTTCCACCTTCCTCAGAAGGGAGTATTATCGACATCGGACAAAGTTCTACGCATACATCACAATTGGTGCACAGTTCAGGGTTTACAGAGATCAATTGCATACTATCACCTAACATCACAAAATTTATGTCAATTCAATGTTGGTGTTAAAAGCGTATAAACTTTTCATCTGATAAGTTCTAAATTTAAAATGGAATCATTTCAATTTCAGTTAAATTTTTGATCAACACAATTCAGATCTGTTGTTTCAGACAATCGATCTGCTCTGCAATAACAACATATAGTATCAGACAAGCATATATTATGGGGAATTTATGTGAGTACTACAAGATCAATAAATAAAATAATGAAGAGCAGGCCGACCATTGAAGGAGCGGGAGTACACCTGAAAAGAGCTTTTGGCTTTGATCAGGCACCTCAACTTGATCCTTTTCTCTTGCTTGATGACTTCCATTCGAACGATCCGAATGAATTTTTAATGGGATTTCCCTGGCATCCGCACAGGGGTATAGAAACTATAACCTATGTGCTCACAGGAAAAATAGAGCATGGTGACAGCATGGGAAACTCAGGCATTATTAATGCCGGGGATGTACAGTGGATGACTGCCGGAAGCGGGATAATTCATCAGGAAATGCCAAAAGGTGAATCCGATGGCAGCCTGTGGGGATTTCAGTTATGGGCTAACCTGCCGGCATCCCATAAGATGATGGAGCCAAGGTATCGGGAAGTAAAAAACGAACAGATCCCGGAAGTGGTATTAGAGAATAATGTTCGCGTAAAGGTAATTTGCGGGGAAATAGAAGGAAATAAAGGACCTGTACAGGACATTGTGACAGATCCTGAATATCTTGATGTGACAATTCCAGCTAATACAGTATTCACGCACCCCACTAAAATGGGATATACCGTCTTTGCATATGTGATGAAGGGAAACGGTTCTTTTGATGAAAATGAATACACCTATGCTTATGAAGTAGAAGATGCTGAATATTCAGACCTTGACAATTCATCTTCCATTGGTCCCGAGAATCTAATCATGTTCAATGACGGAGACCGCATCTCAGTCACTTCTAGAGATGAAGGTGCTCGCTTCTTGCTTATTTCAGGAAAACCACTCAATGAGCCGGTTGCATGGTATGGCCCTATTGTGATGAACACACAGGAAGAGTTAGAGATAGCTTTTGAAGAATATAGGAAAGGGACATTTATAAAGTCCTGAGATTGAAAGTTATTGAATAGGTTCGCTTCGGAAATATCCAATTGTTCATTACGGAAAATGAAAGGCAGAAGATCTTCAATGAACTTAGGGTTATTCTTTCTTCTTATGTGCCACCCCTCCATATAAAAATAGATGAGAGCAGGCGATACGATACCGCTGTTTTTGAAAATATCAGGCAGGTAATGGACAAAGGTATAAGAATATATGAGGAAGAAGGGTGGGTTTAAGCCTAAAAAAGTGCCCTAATGTCAACAAAATAGCAAGATATCACTAGATAAGGGTTGAATTATCTAACTTCTTCAATTGACTTTATATAGATTGAATGGATTTTATAACTAAAGAATACGATTATGATTTGTTATTCAAAATCATCTCATTTTCAATAATGAATTGTATGGGTCCTTAAAGATCGAAAATGGTCTTAAGGCGGTGAAGATAACCTCAATGTTTTGAGGTATTGCACCTATTATCTGAGTGAAATGTATCAACCAATTTCAGAACTTTCATTAAACTAAAGAGGAATTAATCTGGCCAATTATAGAAGTAATATGAAAAAAACTAGTGGAGGTCGTGGTAGCAAGACAGATGCTCCAGCTGTCACAAGAGTTAGGACTCCACGAAGAGAGAACAATGAAATACTTGCAACCGTAAGTGCCCTCCTCGGAGGAAAAAGAGTTACCCTCCAGTGTATGGACGGTATCGTAAGAATGGGACGTATCCCTGGTTCAAAGAAAAAGCGAATGTGGGTACGTGAAGGCGATATTGTTATCATCACACCATGGGACTTCCAGGATTCAAAAGCAGAAGTAATATGGAAATACACAAGACCACAGGTCGAGTGGCTTGAGAGAAAGGGTTTCCTTAAATAAGTATATGAATAGCAATTTTTGCTTTTCATATCATCTTATTTTTTCTTAAATTTATTTTTGAGTATATTTTTCCATTTGTTGTTTTCGATACACAGAATACGTTTATTTGAGCTCGAGAACATATTCTTGTAAAACTGTTGATGCATATCTCTGAATAGGTAATATCCCAAGTTTGACAGTCAAAATTAATATAAGTGTTCTTAGTTATGTTGATTCGACTAAAAATGCAAACAAAACTAAGAACATACGAAATAGTGCCTAACAACAATATATCCTTTCCGATTGGAACTATTCTGACCGTTGAAAAACTCTATGATGTTTTGGATTTTACCACTGTTTTTGGTAAACACAAAAAACACGGGATTGACATCAACAAACTACTGAAAGCTCTTGTGAGCTATAAGCTCACAGATAATTTCAGCATTAAAAAAGCACATGAATGGATAACTCGTGAAGAAGTGCTTGAACTTTTTGATCTTGATACCTTCAGCGAACGTACGCTTTATCGAGTTTTGGAAACAATTGGTGCAAATCGCGAAGAGATCATTTCAGACATTCAAGACAACTTATTCGAAAGATATGACTTTGAACATACCAATATAAACATGGATTGGACTAGTCTTGTTCTTCATGGAGATAAAGCTCCACTTGGAAAATATGGTTACAGCCGTGATCATAGGCCAGATAAGAAACAAATCACCATAGGGATCAGCGAACTCGCTGATCCCATCAACCTTCCTTTTGGGATTACTGTGGAGAAAGGT
>NZ_JAUVEY010000061.1:0-12139 GCF_030594565.1 Methanococcoides sp. | reverse complement strand
CTTAACAACGATCCTCTTTATCTTCATGAAGGCTCCCCAAAGTATCTCTCAAAACAAATATGATACTACAACATTAGTCCCGATGGTTAATAATATCTTGTTTTTGTTGTATATAGTTTGCTTTAATGGGTGGGGCATTGGTCACAGATAAAAATATGTGAAAGCTGCAGCAATAGTGAGCCAAAGTGCTATCAAAAAGGCTCTTAAGCTCGCTGATTTCCATTGGCGTTCATTACTCGTAAGGTAGAGTATCGTGAATTCCAATACTGAATGAGATAAGTGCCCACATGAGTGGGTGTAAAGGTGTTCCCGACATAATCCAAAATTGCACTAGGTGTTCTATAAATTTTGTGAAGTAATCATTCAAGAAAAATATCTTCTCTTATACTAAATTATCAAAGATGGTTGCAATAGGATTGACTTTGTTCTGTCCTTTGTATTTTGGTGCTGAACCGTGAAGAATAGTGATCTGTTCTTCCATGTTCAACGGAACCTCATGGTCGAACGTTCCAAATAGGTTCTTAACAACGATCCTCTTTATTTTCATGAAAGCTCCCCAAAGCATCTCTAAAAACGAATATGATACTACAACATTAGTCCCGATGATTAATAAAATCTCGTTTTTGTTGCATATAGTTTGCTTTAATGTGCGGGAATTTGGTCAAGGATAAAAATAGCCAATAGTTGCAGCAATGGTGGTGCCAATTGCGATCAAAAATGCAGGTTTGATCGCTGGTTTCCATTGGCGTTCTTCACTCATGAGATAGGCTATAGGGATTCCCATTACGAATGTGATAAGTCCCCAGACGAGGGGATGTAAGGTTGAATATGACATACTATAAAACGGAGTGCCACATATTAAAAATTTACCGAAGAACGTTGTTTTGGCAAAATATCTTCATTTCTACCATATGATCATAAAAAACGAAAGTTCCTTCACGCCGATCCTAGTGTGAAGGCAAAAATGAAAAAGTGAGATGCTATGTTACATCTCGAGCAGAATTCTTGCGATGTCGCTACCAACATCGGTGGTAGTGTTTGAGCCGCCCATGTCGTAGGTCTGGACCTTTGCTTCGAGAATGTTCTTCTCGATAGCTGAGACGATGGCATCTGCTGCTTCTTTCTCACCGAGCTGTTCAATGAGCATTGAACCTGCCCAGATGGTTGCTATAGGATTGACCTTGTTCTGTCCCTTGTACTTTGGTGCTGAACCGTGTATGGGCTCGAACATGCTGGTACCGTTAGGGTTGATGTTCCCGCCAGGTGCGAGTCCGAGACCACCCTGTACCATTGCGCCAAGGTCAGTGATGATGTCACCGAACATGTTAGGTGTGACCACGATATCGAACCATTCAGGGTTCTTGACGAACCACATTGTGATAGCGTCGACATAGTTGAAGTCTGTCTTAACATCAGGGTGCTTAGCTGCTATTGTGTTGAACTCCTCTCTCCAGAATCCGTAGATGTCTGAAAGGACGTTCGCCTTGTCAACGGATGAAACGTGCTTGTCGCTCTTCTCAGCAAGGTCGAAGGAGTAGTCGATGACTCTCTGGGTACCTTCCTTTGAGATCATGCCTATCTGGTATGCGATCTCTTCGCTGTCGGTCTCAATGTCGAGTCCGAACCTTGCAGAGTACAGTGTCCTTGAGACCTCGAGCACGTCCTTGCTAACTCCGGTCTTTGCACGTCCGCCAATGCCGATGTAGAAATCCTCGGTGTTTTCCCTTACAACAGTGAAGTCGATGTCTGCTGGGGTCTTGTCTTTAAGCGGGCACCAGACGCCTTCCAGAAGCTTGATAGGCCGCAGGTTGATGTACTGGTCGAAGTAGAACCTTGCAGCTAGCAGGATGCCTTTCTCAAGCACACCTGGTGCTATCCTGTCGTCCCCTATGGAACCAAGGTAGATCGCATCATATGCTGAAAGCTCTTTGAGCGTATCTTCGGAGATCAGTTCTCCTGTCTCAAGGTAGTGGTCAGCACCCTGGGGGTACTCTATCCAGTCAACATCGAATCCAAATTTCTCTCCAGCTGCATCGATTACCTTCTTACCCTCGGTAATGATCTCAGGGCCTATACCGTCACCCGGCAGGACCGGAATTTTATATTGTGCCATATTTTTCCTCCTTATTAATTATGTGAAATCTATTTTTTTTATATTTTAGTCGGTCAGCAAAAAACTCAACAAAATATCAAATCAAAAACAAGGAAGGAAGATCAGTTAATGATCTGCCTTGTGTATTCCTTTAAACCGCCGGCATCTACGATCCCGCGGACAAAATCAGGTAAAGGTGTAGCCTGGTATTTCTCACCTTTTGTAATGTTCTCAATAATACCGGATGCAATATCAACGGTAAGCTCGTCTCCATCGTCGATCTTGTCGGTATCAGGGCATTCCAGAAGCGCAACACCGATATTGATCGCATTCCTGAAAAAGATCCTTGCGAACGACTTTGCGATGACGCAACCTACCTTTGATCCCTTAAGGGCAATAGGTGCATGTTCCCTTGAAGAACCACAGCCAAAATTGTTACCTGCAACAACGATGTCGTTTTCCTTCACATTCCCTGCAAAATCAGGGCGTACGCCAATAAAAGTATATGGGGCAAGTTCCTCTGGTGTGTTCATCACGAGGTATCTGCCCGGGATGACTGCATCAGTGTCCACGTCATCTCCGAATTTCCAAACTCTTCCTTTCATTATGATCACCGGTGATATTCTAAATAAATGCGATATCCTATGCTCTGATTATAACGTTTAGTTATTTAAGTACTTTCTACCGGCATAGCACTGCCGGTATAAAAAGTTGGTGCAGTTCTCTTAAGCAAAACGCTTGACATTCAGGTCAATTCCATCGACAAGGACCGTTGGGCCAGTAATTATGCCATCAAGGTGCAGGTCAACTTTCACATCGCCTCCAAAGGTGGAATTATCTCCCAATGCAATATGTATCGTTCCTCCCACTTTTTCATCTTCGAGGATGACTCCGATAAGGCGTGCTGCAGGATTTATGCCTATGCCAAGTTCTGCAATATTACGCCCGTCAGGGCCCACGCTCTCCACCATTGCCTCGAGTTTCTCCGCACCTTCCCCTTCAAAGCTTACTGCTGAACGGTCTTTTATGTCAACGATCAATGGCTTATCCAGTAACCCGATACCTCCCATGGAGCCATCAATGACAGCCCTGCCGTTCACATTCTTCGGGGCAATGTACATCTCTCCTGCCGGAAGGTTGGATGTCGTACCTTTCTCATGGCATATTCCTGTATCGGCCATCCATTCACAGCCTTCCACATCAAGGATAAGGTCTGTTCCCTTCTCAGTGGTGATACGAACCTCTTTCGATCCTTTAAGCGTCTCCAGAAGTTCGTCCGCAAGCTTTCCGATTTCCTCATAATCTGCATTCAAACCACCTTCCTGCATCATGGTCAGATTGATCCCTGGCATCGTAGCTGTCCGGGTACCGTTATCAGAAGCTTTCTTACGTGCCTGTGTATGGGTCAGTGACTTTGAAGCAGGGGCCAGAACTACATCTGCGTTTTTCATGGCCTCCTCCACAAGGGCAGGCGGTTCAGCACCGTGCTGCTCTCTGGGTTCCATTGTAAGCAATATGGCCTCACAACCCGCATCCACTGCGGAATCATAGAGTGCCTTTGAGATCATCTCATCGGTGCATGTATCGGTGACAATAAGCACTGTCTCACCCTTCTTCGCACCCATGCAGGTGTTAATTACCATGTCTGCGCTTTTCTTAAGTTCCATTAAATATCCCTCCGGTTCAATGCATTTGGCTCATTGCCGCCATGCCAGCTGTATCTTGGTCTCACTTTTACAAGATGCGTGCTCTCTGATGTATCATCAACAACAAAAGCAATACCTTGCTCGGCTCCCTTTTTTTTATGGAATCTCCTATGTTCTCTTTCATATATGTCGGACGCATGGCTTCCATGGCCTCGCTATCATCTCTCCTGCCGAGTATGTATTGCTTCTTCACAACACCGGCATTAATGGCATCCTTCGGTTTTATCATTTAGTTCTAATCAATAACTAAACATATATCATTTTTCTTTGGTGAGCTCATGTCAGAATATTTCATATGTAGTGTGCAAAAGGTCCGGTCTTATTTGCCAATAAGAAAAGCAGTGCATATCAGCGGGTCTCTTTTTCCATTGATAGCTATCTATTTTGGCAAGAATGTTGCATTAGGGATGGTAAGTGCTCTTCTCATTCTTTTTTTAGTGACCGAGCTCGTCAAACCGGTATTAAAAGAATATTCTTTCTTCTCTTCCCTCTGGCGTGAAAGCGAATCAGAGGGCTTTGCATTGGCACCTTTTTTATATCTGATCTCGATCCTTGCCCTCCTGCTTCTTTCCTTTAGGTTGAACGAAGGTATTTGTTATGCATCTATAATTGTGCTTGGCATGGGGGATGGGCTTTCAACGATCTTCGGAGTACATGGGAAAATGTGCTATAGGGGTTCTTCTAAAACGGTGGAAGGCACTCTTGCAGGGCTGATCGGTGCTATCATTTTCAGCTATCCGCTTGTAGGGTATCTGTCGATAGTCGGTGGGCTTGCGGGAATGTATCTTGAATTGAGGTCCAAAAAGCTGGATAACATAACAGTTCCTTTTTCAGCTCTGTTAGCTATGCTTATTGTACAGGCATTGGTAAATGCTTATATATAAATGAATTAATATATAGGCAAGTCATTATTAGTGGAGTTGTGAACATGGTCCCCTATCAGCATCTTTTGATTATCTCATGCCTCATTCTGTCCATTGCAGCCTCTGGATGTACGGATATCGGCAATGATGTGGATGAGCTTGGGGACTCGATATCTCAGGCCAGGGCAGACCTTCAGTTCTTACAATGGGCAGCCAATTCCACTGGGACCATCCTTGATGATTATGGCAATATCAAGAATGCAACTTCTGAGCGAAACACTGTTTTGATGGAAGGATCTGGCAGGGCCTTGAAGGAAGATTCAGAGAAAGCTCTCACTGAGCTGGACAGCTTTTCAGTTTCTCCTTCCCTTCAAGATGTAGTGGCCGAATACAGGGATTTTCTGCAACGGTCCTACAATTTTGGGGATTTCGTAGAAACCAACTCTCAGACCTTAGATCTTGAAGCACTGGATAAGACCCTTGAGATGATAAATGAAACTTCAGACCTGTTCAGTGAGATCTCAGAGATGGCTGGACAAAGAAATTAAGCTCTTTGAAGTGGTACACGAATGGTTGCAATACTGCATTTTTGTAACACAACCTTCATCGTTACAATGATAAAATATAAAATATGCCATTGAGTTCCGGCCGAGTGCCGCATCAATGGCGCTTATAAAAAATGCAAGGGCATTTATGACAAAATAAGGTCCAGCTTGCCTGTCTTGGCTCCCAACTTAATTTCCTGTGCGATCCTCTTTCCTGTGGAAAGATTATCCTCGATCATGTCTGAGTAGGGAGAGCCTGATGTGTAGAGATTGGTGCCTGCAACTATACGGGCGGATATCTCAAAGACCTTGATCTCAAGTTTGTCAGTGAACACGGTCTCAAGACAGAACGGTCCGATCATACCGCCAAACAGGCCGAGGGACTCCTCAACAACCTTCTCTCCAAGTGCGAATATGCGTGGCAAAAGGGATTCTCTTGCGACAAGTGGGACATTTCCTGTAACTACGTATGTAGGGTGAATGCCTGCGTCTTCAAGTTCCTTCGGGGAACCGAGCCTGAATATCTCGTCAGCGTTCGACTCGACCCTGCGGTCCATGCTGAGCATCTCAAGTATTCCTTCGCTTAACTTGTATCCTTCTTCTCTTATTGGGGAGTAGAAGAAGTGGAGATAATAACGTGTACCGACAATGAATTCCTGTACTGTGTGCTTCTCGTTAGGGTCAATATATTCCTTGAACTCTTCATAGTCTTTGGCAATAAAGAAACCCCTGCCACCTTTTGCACCATGGTACTTGACCATTACCGGGCTTTCGATCTTTTCAGGATCGACGATCTTTGGCATGTGTATACCTGCGCCTTCAAGCCATTCTCTTTCCTTGTCCCTGTCAGACTCCCATTCAAGCACTGCCCTGTTCCCAAAGGTTGGTACGGCTAACTCGGCGAAACTCTTTGTACCCATATATTCAACAAAAGAACCGTGAGGTATTATAATAGCGTTCTTGCTGACAAGTTCTTCCGCTATCTTTGGTATGTCGGAATAGCTTTCTACGACAATATACTCATCAGGTTTTGCTTTTGGAAATGCATCATAAAAACGTGGTGGCTGACCTACACAAATCCCTATTGTTCTTAGTCCCTCTTTTCGTGCTCCATCGAATATCTGGAGGCTTGAGTGTGAGCAAACAGTTGCAATAGCAAGATCATTTAGATCATATTTGCTGATTATCTCAGAGATTTGTTGTTTTGATATCATAGTTTCGCCTCAAAAATTTACAACAAATTGTATTATCTGTTATTTAACTTTACGGCATAAATAAACAATGGATAGAAATATCATGTTTAATTAGGATCTTTCAACTGTCCGCCATTTACAAAGAAATTACTAATTTAAATCGGAACTCTATTATAGTGAAAGTTCCATAAACCTCATAAGTGATTCCATGAGAGTTGCACTTAAAATCGCATACATAGGGTCGAATTTCCACGGGTCCCAGGTCCAGCTTAATGATCCGACCGTGGAAGGCGAACTTTTCAAAGCATTGAAAGAACTTGGGATCATAGAAGATCCACGATCGGCTAATTTTATAAGTTCAGGAAGGACTGATTCAGGTGTACATGCAATGGGGCAGGTGGTGGCCTTCGACACGGATGCACCAAACCTTGCAATGCCCCGTGTTATAAACTCCATACTTCCAGGCACGGTCTGGGCATGGGCCCATGCGATAGTTCCTGATAATTTTGATCCCCGAAGACATGCCTTGAGTCGCAGCTATCGTTATATCCTGTATGGCGAACAGTTCGACATTTCCAAGATCCGTTCCGCATCAAAGCTCCTTATTGGTTCTCACGATTTTGCTAACTTTTGTACTTCCAGAGGAGTTAACAGAACCGTTAGGATCGTTGAACGTATTGACATAAGGGTCAGTGGCAATCTAACCCGCATAGATGTCGAAGCTAACAGTTTCCTCTGGAACATGGTTCGCAAGATAGTGGCTGCTTTGATGATGGTGGGAAGCGGGGTTCGTGACGAAGAGTGGCTTGCTCAGATGCTAGATCCGGAATCATACGAAGAAGGGCTTGAACCGGCACATGCTTATGGTCTGGTCCTTATGGATGTGAAGTATCCTATCCCTCTCGAATGGGTGGAAGATGGCTATGCGATACGAAGGGCACATGAACGTGTGCACGACCATCTTGTTCGCTACCGGGTCATGGCAGATATACTCAGTCATCTATTCCCTTCGGGATCTTCTGATGAACTACTATGAGTGCGGAAAATTCTATCAATCTCAAAGGGCTGGATATTCCTTATAGTCTTAACTATGGTAGGGTGAAGAGTCCAAAACTGAAATATAGTTATGGCAAATTGGAGGTATCGGTCCCTAAAAATTTCAAAACGCCTGAAGAGCTTCTCCATAAGCATAAGCTGTGGATATACAGGCGGCATGTAGAGTATACAAATACCCTTCATGAATCTTCCTCAAGGCAACTTCTCAACAGGTCAGAGGAAGCTCTTAGGGAAATTGTGATGTTCCATATCAAGAGCATCTCTGATGAACTCGGGGTAATGCCGGATAAAGTGACCTTTCGTAAAATGAAGACCAAATGGGGTAGTTGCAGCTCAAAGAAAAGGGTGAACCTCAACAGGCATTTAATGCATCTCCCCGAATCTCTCATTGAATACGTGGTCTTCCACGAGATGGCACACTTGATCGAACTAAATCACAGCTTCCGTTTCTGGAATGTCATTGATTCAAGATATGCAGATCGGAAAGAATATGACCGTCAGCTTTCAGCATACTGGCATCTGATACAAGAGACCAATTGATGCTGAAACACCGGTTGGAATTCCCTTTACTTTTGCAGTACCGTTATCTTGCGTGTGAGGCTTTTGTGTACTCTTTGCAAGTATCTGTCCTTTATGGTAAAGCCTGCCTTCTCTACAAGCTCAGTGACATCTATCTCTGAAACGATTATCGCCAGTTTTCCCGGTTTCAAAACCCTGAACATCTCAGCAAACGAGTGTTCGTAAAGGTGATGCAAGGATTCTGCCTCTACCCTTGCCGACCTTCCGTATGGCGGGTCGGCAATGACAGCATCTACTGACTCATCCACAAGGGGGACTTTACAGGCATCTCCCATCATCATGGTCTGGTCTGCATTGAAGTGCCGAAGGTTCATGTCTGCCCCAACGGCTATCTTGTAACGAACTTCCAGCCCGAGCACAGTAGCTCCCACAAGGCCTGCTTCAACGAGTATCCCCGCTGTTCCGCAGAACGGGTCAAATACCACATCTCCCTCTTTTATCAATGCCATGTTCACAAGAGCCCGTGCAACACGTGGACGCAAGACCCCCGGGTAAAAGAATGGCTTCTTATGCGGTGCCCGTTCTTCGTAAGCACTTCTGTCCACTGAAGCGATAACACTGCCTAAAACACATTTTTCAGAAAGGATGGCTCGGAATTCCACATCAGGGTCCTTTAGGTCTGCATTGAATCCCTTCCTGTATATGGCTCCTCCGACACGTCTTTCGATATCAACACATTTGATGGTCGTATTGTGCCTGACACGTTTTGCCCGCACCACATACTTCTGCCCTTCATTGAGGTGCTCAGAAATATCACATCCTTCCGCGACCTCAACTATGCTTTCTATCTCTGTGGGGCAGACATCTATGACCTTCAGGATGTGGTGTGTCATTGCTATCCTTTTTGCCACCTCCCTCAGCTTATGTAATACTTCCTGTGGTTCACCTTCAATATCCACAACAAGGCAGTGCTCAAAGTATTCACTCTCTCTATATTCCAATTCTACAAGGTCAAGGCAGGCGAGAACCTCTGCGCGTGGCAGGTCCTCGTGTTCCCCTGACAGTTCAAAAGCGTATAACATGAGAACTTTCAGAACATCAGCTCAAGGGCTTCATGTCCCTTCATGCCGGGTTTAACGCCAAGTGCCTTCGCATGCCCTGTGACATCGATCACTTCGGCATGCAGTACGTCTTCAAACTCGTCAACGCCCCTTACCTTGGCGGCAACATCGCCTAACCTTTCTGCTATCTCAGTGTCAAGGTATCCGCACATCACAAATCCCTTGTCAGCTTTTATAACAAGCAGTGGTGCGTTCCCCATGTCGAACTTAAGGCCAATGGCCGTACCATTTTCAAGTGGTATCTGTTCTATGATCATGATTGAAAAAACAATTTCAATTTAGATTAATGTTTTGATAGGATAGTCGCATTAACAAGAGCTGATGGTGGAAGATGTCCGAATGCATCCGTTCATTAGTCTTTCCTGCTAAACTCAACCGTTGCCAAACCCTCAATTCCAAAATGACCACTGATCACTGTACGATTGTCAATTGTTTCAACAAATCGACTATCAATGCCTTCGGTGGCAATTACTTCCATTCCTTCAGGCATTGTGATGGTCAGACCGGTATTTGCTTCTCCATCAAAGCTCACACTATCTCCCAGCTCGAAAATATCCTTCTCAAAAGTGTATGTGACAAAATATCTGTTATTGATAATATCGGTCTTGTCAGTACTTCCCAGAACACTTCTGGATATTTCGGCATCCACCTCAAAAACGTTTACATTCTTTGCAGAATTGTCGAACATCACATCCAGTTCCTTTCCAAGTGAACCATAAAGCCTACTACGTATACGGTGGTCCAGCTTCATGAGTTCCCATGCACTGATATATCCATCCCCATTCCCAACGTTCTTGTCCGCATAAGAACGAAATGCTCCGACATCTTCACCGGAATAATTCTCTTCATAGCTCCATGACATCCCATCTTCTTCCAAGACAATTGTGTTCTTCCATTCGAAGGCAGATGAGGGGGATGCTATCATGGCTACGGTGAGCAATGCCAGCAACAATGTCGGAATATACCGCATTCTATCCTATCCTTACTTGGTTATCACTTTACAACCATCGTCAGTGACGATGACCGTATGTTCTGCTTGTGATACCAACCCGCCACCAACATCCTTTAGGACCGGGTAGGATGTGAGAATGCCTGCTTTCTCAAGTTGCATCAATGAATAATCGAGCTTATCCGACTTGAGCCACCTTTTGGCAAAAGGCAAAGTTCTGTACTGCTCCAGTTCCTTGAGAACTTTTCTGACCGCAGGCAATCGTATTGGTTTGTGTCCAATTACCTGGAATATCTCTGTCAGGGACCCATCTGCCACTTTTCCTGCACCATCGGTGGCAAAAGGTTCTATCGCAAAGATATCTCCTGTTTTGATCGTCACCCCTTGGCCAATATGGCGATTTGGGATGCTGGGTGGTACATGTGCGAGATATTGGGCGACACCATGACCTGTAAGGTTTGCAATAGGCTTGAAGCCATGTCCTGTGATCGTATCCTCGATGACAGCCCCTATCTCTGCAGTATTGATCCCGTTCTTGATTATATCAATGGCTGCATACAGCGCATCTTCGGAAGCCTTTACAAGATCGGAGTTCTCATTCGTAAGGTCGACCGTAATGGCCGAATCTGCAATGAAACCGTCAATATGCACACCAAGGTCAAGTTTTACCACATCCTCTGCAAAGACCGTTTCATCTCCTATCAGTGGGGTGGCATGGGCAGCCTCATCATTTCTTGAAATGTTACATGGGAATGCAGGCAATCCTCCAAGTTCGATGGTTCTCTGCTCGACAAAATCAGCGACTTCCAGAAGGGTCGTGCCTATCTTTACCTTCTCTTTTGCCTCACTTCTCACAGTTGAGAGGATCTCTCCTGCATGCATGTATTTGCCGATAATCTCTTCAATATCCTCAATTTTCTCATCCATATGTGTACACCAGCCTTTGATAATAGGGTAAATGTTCAAACTACAAATTCCTTTTCCATTTTTGTCAGATTCTCAAAACCATCTGCGGTTATGACTACCATATCTTCGATCCTTATCCCGCCAAGCTCCGGATAGTAGAGTCCCGGTTCTATCGTAACGACATGGCCTTGCTCAACCTCTACTTCCTGCATGGAAACAGAAGGTAATTCATGTATGTCCAGTCCTACGCCATGCCCTGTTGAGTGAATGAAACCTACCTCCGCCTTATTTCTTATGGTGTCATATCCTCTCTTCTCGAACTCATCACAGGCCGCATTATGCACATCACTATAAAGGATCCCTGGTCTTAATACTGCAAATGCTGCTTCCTGTGCTGCATGGACTGCTTCATACATTTCCTTTAGTTTTTCAGGAGCTTCCCCTTTAAGGACCGTCCGTGTCATATCTGCAAAATAGCGACTTCTTTTGTTGCGGGGGAATATGTCAATGACTATGGGTTGGTTGGCCTTGATATCTCCTTCTCCTTCCCAATGAGGATTTGCGGAATTTGTACCGCAGGCGACAATTGTGCTTTCTGCTTCACACCCATGGTCCAGAAGGGTGTGTTCGATGGCTATACGTATGGCTTCAGAGGTTATGGGCACTTCATCACTGTATAGGACACCTTCTTTGACCTCAGACCCTGCAATTATATTAATGGCAGTTTCCATTGCTTTTTCACAAGCAAATTGTGCCTCCTTTATCTTCTCGATCTGTTCCTTGTCCTTCCTTGTCCTTAGTTCTTTGAAAGGGCTCTTTGCAGGAATGATCGTGAACCCCAGTTCTTTCAGTGTCTGGGCAGTAAAAAGGGGGAAATCGCGCGGTACCATGATGTGTTTGGCACCCATTCTCTGGAAGACCGCTGCCAGACAATCACAGTATGCGAGTTCGCCATCTTTCCTTTCTTTCAGCTTCTCATAATATCCATATTCCTGCATTGTTTGTACGTTCTCGACACGGGACTCTATCTTTGCTCTGCCCAGTTCCATGCTGGAAACGATAAGGGTCTCTTCTCTATTTTTTGTCTGTATGTATGTGAATGGGTCCGCTGCCAGAAAATGTGTTGTGTAATACACATCTGCATTATTCGAGTTCCCCATTATCAGGAAAGCATCACATCCCTTTTCTG
>NZ_JAUVEY010000032.1:0-15897 GCF_030594565.1 Methanococcoides sp. | reverse complement strand
TCTATATTACATCACACTTTTATTTTAGCCCGATAGGGAGGGAAATCAAAAATTGAGTCAGCCTTGTGTTAATATTGGCATGGTGGGTCATGTCGATCATGGAAAAACGACGCTTGTAAGCGCGCTGTCCGGTGTATGGACAGATACGCACAGTGAAGAAATGAAGCGTGGTATATCTATTAGATTAGGGTATGCAGATACTACTTTCAGGAAGTGTCCTACTTGCCCGGAGCCTCAGGGCCTTAGCGTTGCTAAGACCTGTGAGCATTGTGGGACAAAAACGGAAGAGATCCGGACAGTGTCATTTGTAGATTCTCCTGGACACGAGACCCTGATGGCAACAATGCTCTCCGGAGCTGCTATCATGGATGGAGCTATTCTTGTCATTGCTGCGAACGAGGAATGTCCTCAGCCACAGACAAAGGAACATCTTATGGCCCTGAACATCATCGGTATCAAGAATATCGTGATCGTGCAGAACAAGATCGACCTTGTTCCAAAGGAAAAGGTCATTGAGCATTATCATCAGATCAAGGAGTTCGTTAAAGGAACGGTTGCAGAGGATGCACCAGTTGTTCCGATCTCCGCACAGCAGAACATCAATATCGATGTTCTCATCAGTGCGATGAACGAAATGATCCCGACTCCAGTGCAGAAACTTGACAAGCCTGCACACTTGCTTATTGCAAGGTCTTTCGATATCAACAAACCTGGAACACCTATTGATAAGATCTCAGGTGGCGTTATTGGTGGAACACTTACAGCAGGTTCATTAAAAGCAGGCGATGATATTGAGATACGTCCAGGACGTAAGTTCGAGATCGAGAATGCTGTTAGATGGGAACCTATCTTCACCAACATCAATCTTATAATTGCAGGGAAGGAAAAGGTCGATGAGGCAACTCCTGGTGGATTGCTTGCATTGGGAACCGGTCTGGACCCAAGTATCACAAAGAGTGATTCACTTACGGGACAGGTTGCAGGTGTGCCAGGTACATTGCCGCCAACGCGTGACTCGTTCACTCTTGAATTGAAGTTGCTTGAACGCGTAGTGGGTGTGTCTGATGAGGAATCCATTGGTAAGATCAAGACCAGTGAACCTCTGATGCTCAATGTCGGTACTGCAACTACTGTAGGTATCGTTACGAGTGCACGTGAGGATGTCGCAGAGGCAAAGTTAAAGCGTCCGGTATGTGCTGAGGCAGGCTCCATGGTAGCTATCAGTAGGCGTATTGGTTCACGCTGGCGACTTATTGGTGTTGGAGTAATCAAAGATTGAAGGTTATAATCGATACGAACGGTTTCATGATACCGGTTCAGTTCAAAGTAGACATCTTTGGTGAACTGGGGCGCCTCGGGTACGATGAGTTCGTTGTGCCCCAGGCGGTCGTCAACGAGCTCAAGTCCCTGGTCAAGAAGTACAGGGGCGAGAGCCGAACTGCAGCAAAGGTTGGACTTTCGTTATCAGATAGATGTACTCTCGTTGAAGGGGCAGGAATTGCGGACGATGTCATCCTCCAGCTTGCTCTTGATATGGATGCAGCGGTGCTGACCAATGATGTTGGTCTGGTAAAGCGTCTTAATGATGCGGATGTTAGCGTTGTGCGTTTGCGCCAGAAGAACCGTTTAGATATAATGTGACCATCATATTATAATTGTAGTAGCAGTTTAAATTAATGCAGGGCATATTGGAGATCGAGATATGTATAAAAGGATGAAACTTAAGGACACGATCCGTGTAGCTCCCCGTCTGTTGGGCGAAGATGTAGGAGTTAGCGTAAAGGATGCGTTAAAGGAGAAGCTTGAGGGCAGGGTCGATAAGGCGCTGGGCTCCATTGTCGCTGTCACTGATATTGAAGAGATAGGTGAAGGGCATATCCTTGTAGGAGACGGCGCTGTCTATTACGATGTGATCTTTGAAGCTATTGTATTCGTCCCAATACTTCAGGAGGTCATGGAAGGTCTGGTAGTAGAGACCGTAGAATTCGGTGCTTTTGTCAGCATTGGTGCTATGGATGGTCTTTTACACGTTAGCCAGATCACTGATGATTTCATGTCCTACGATGGTAAGAATGGTAGGCTTATTAGCAAGGTCGGAAACCGTACTCTTTCAGAAGGTGACAAAGTGCGTGCCCGTATCGTTGCTGTGAGCACCAATGAGAGAGAACCAAGGGACAGTAAGATCGGCCTGACAATGCGTCAGCATGCTCTGGGCAGGTTCGAATGGCTTGAGGATGCACGCAAGCCTAAGTCCGATGGATCTAAAAATAAAGATGAATAAACCGGGGTGTTTCTAAATGGTAGATCAGGTATGCCGTGAATGTCACAGGATCGTTACAGGTCAGACATGTCCTGTTTGCGCTTCAAGCAATTTGAGTGATGACTGGAGCGGACTTGTCATTATCGTTGATCCTCAACGTTCCATAATAGCAGAAATGATCGGCGTTGAAGTTGCCGATAAATACGCTTTGAAGGTGCGGTAAGTTGGGTTTACATATTTCCTTACCAGAAAGCCTTCGGCCTCTTTTAAGGAAACCTTTCGGGGTCTTGTATACAGGTACTGGCGGGGATGCTGTCAGAAGTCTTGTAGATGACCTCGACAATCCCACAATACTTATATCTGTGGGCGATGTTACTACTTTTCACTTGCTCGAATCAAACATCATTCCAGATATTCTGATCGTGGATGATAGGACAAAAAGGGCACCCGCTTCATCACAGGTCGTGTATGGAACAAAGCATAAGGGATTCACTGAGATAACAGTAGATAATCCCCCCGGGGTAATAACCGAGGATCTGATCGATGTGATAGGCGATGCGATCGTGTCTGATAAAAATGTCCGAATTTTCGTACAAGGCGAAGAAGATCTTGCAGCTTTGCCTGCGATACTAATGGCACCTCTGAATTCGGTGGTCCTTTATGGTCAACCGGACAAAGGTGTAATGCTTGTAAGGGTTACAGAATCCATAAAAGCAGAACTTAAGGATCTATTTGATAAGATCCTTGAAAAACAGGATCATAAAGAACAGTTATATAAAGTGCGGAGGAAATTAAATGGATATTAATATTACTGAAGACAAAAATAATGCGCTTCTCAACAGGCGTGAAGTGATGTTCGATGCAACATTCGAGGGTTCCACACCTTCAAGGATCGATGTCAGGGGCAAACTGGCTGCAATGCTTAACGTACCCCTTGAACTTGTCATCCTTCAGAAGTTCGAGAACAGCTACGGTATGTCTGCAGCAAATGGCTATGCAAAGATCTACGAAGATGCAGCTCGTATGAAGGTCGTAGAGAAAGAATATGTCCTCAAGAGAAACGAACTTCCTGAGGCAGAAGTTGTAGAAGAAGCAGGTGAGTAAACATGGCTGTCAAAGACTACTATAAAGTAAACGGCGAATCCATTGAAAGGCTAAGGCAGTTCTGCCCACGCTGCGGCGATGGTGTCTATCTTGCAGACCACAAGGACAGACTTACCTGTGGCAAATGCGGATACACTGAGTTCAAGAAATAATATTGACAAATGGCATCACCTTTGATGTGATGCTTTTTTTTTAGTTTTTACTTTAAATAACCAGGCTGAACAGCTTTTGCCATGGGCACTTTAAGTTCATTCAAGCTCTTTCTCTTCTCTGTAATTGCGAAGTGCAAGCTCAATGGTCGTATGAAGGCTGTTCTCTTCAAAAGGCTTGATAATATATCCGTAAGGCTTTGTTCTTTTAGCTCTCTCTAATATCTTGTCATCCGAATAGGCAGTGAGGAAAACTACTGGGACATCGAAGCTTTTTCGTATCTTGTCTGCAGCTTCGACTCCGTCCATATCACCTTTTAGCATAATGTCCATCAATATAAGGTCTGGAAATGTGATCTCCGCCTTACTGATCGCCTCTTCTCCCGATGACGCGATACTGGGGACAATGTATCCAAGGTTCTTAAGCATCTTCTTAATACCTAATGCGACGATCTTCTCGTCTTCCACTATCAGTATCTTGGTCTGGCTCATCATTTACCCTCTTTCAATTGTATTTTTCTTCTGTAAATTGAATTATGAACTTTGTTCCATTGTCCTTTTTAAGTTCAATGTTCCCATCGATCTGCTCAACAAGGTTCGTCACAAGCTGTAATCCAAGGGATTCGGTATCTCTGAAATCTATATCATCTGGTATGCCACTGCCATTATCGCTGACCGTTAGCATAAAATTGTCTCCGTGGTGCTCAATATCCACGGATATGATACCTTTCTCGTTCTCGTCCTTATCATCGAATGCATATTTAAGCGAGTTTGAAACAAGCTCATTAATGATAATTCCAAGTGGTACTGCAGTATCCATGTTCAGGAACACATCAGCGACATCAAGATCGATGGTGATGTTCCTGTTACCTACTACGTAGGATTGGGAAAGGTATGTAATAAGATTCTTTGTATAATCTGCAAAATCAATACTTTCCATATCCTCGGACTGATATAACTTCTCATGGACCAGTGCCATTGTCCTGACCCTGTCCTGGCTGTTCTTGAAAGCATCTCTTACTTTTTTGTCCTTGAACTTATCCGATTCCAGGTACAACAGTGTTGATATCACCTGCAGGTTATTCTTGATACGGTGATGGATCTCTTTCTTGCGAATTTCCTCTACCTTTAGTAATGCCTCTTCTGCACGTTTCCTTTCATCGATATTTACAATGATGCCTTGTAGATAATCCACATTTCCTTCTGCATTACGGCGGATAAAGGTCCTCTCATCAGCCCAGACGATTTTGCCATATTTGGTCAGTATCCGATATTCAATAGTAAACTCATTTGCTCCCTCGTCGCATTTTCTTTGTAGCTGTTCCTCCACTCTGGGGAGGTCCTGAGGGTAAACGATATCTGCATAAGTTACTTTACCGGATGCGAAATCCTCAGTTGAATATCCAAATTGTGAAATGTTCTTCGATACGAAATCAATAGGCCATCCTTTCTCCGCTCTCCACTTGAAAACAATGACAGGACTATTCTCAACAACCCTCTCCATCTCTTCTTTCATCTGGTTGGACTGTTCAAGCTCCTTTGAATATCGTATAAGCTCTTCTTCCGCTTTCTTCCGCTCGGTGGTTGCACTGTAAAGGGACTGTCTTGTCTTCTC
Source organism: Methanococcoides sp. (assembly GCF_030594565.1). NCBI lineage: Archaea > Methanobacteriati > Methanobacteriota > Methanomicrobia > Methanosarcinales > Methanosarcinaceae > Methanococcoides > Methanococcoides sp. The sequence goes on along the minus strand of NZ_JAUVEY010000032.1, from coordinate 10,769 downwards.
GATACCGTCTGTAAGTATCCTGAAATCTCCTTCTCCCTTTAGTTTGATCTTACGGGTGAAATCCTCATTCTGGAATGCTGTCAGAACAGCGTTCGATTCATCGATAATGGCATTGAGCTTTGTTGCGAAACTATCGAGGGTATCTCCAATATGTTTGAACTCTCCTTTCAGGTCAGTTGCCACACGTGTCTGGAGCTCACCCTTTGCCAGTTCATTGGTAACTCGCATGGTCTCTGTCATAGGCTGTGTAAATGCATCAAGGATCTCATTCAAACCTAACGGTATGTTCTTGAAATCGATATCTACATCGGTATCAGCTCTGGCATGAAGTTCTCCGACCACAGCGGCATCTGACAGGTCCTTAAAATCAGCAACTATCTCATTGATGGGTCTTGTGACAAATCCGGCGATTATGGCTGCAAGTCCTGTCATGAAAATAATAGATATTGTGGATATCACAATGAGGTTGTTACGCAATTCAGTAACTCCAGCAAGCATTTCATCCTTTGGTACTACGAGAACAAAAGAGAAATTCCCTGTTTTGATAGGTTCGTAGAACATTACCACGGTCTTTCCTGTTGTAGGGTCGATAGTATCGATAAATCCACAGTTGCCTACTTTGATCTCATCTGCCATGGCGGTGATCTCAGGGACATTGAAATCATAAAGTGTTCTGTAGCCTATCCAGTCCTTCTGTTCAGGCTGCGAGATAAGGATGCCCGTATTTCCAGTCATGAATGCATATCCTGTGTCGAATATCTTCACTTCACTGACAACTTCATCAAGGTATGTGAGGGATACATCGACTCCGCCTATGCCGACAAACTCATCATCTTTGAAAATAGGCGTAACATAACTTACTATGAACACACCTTCGTAGAAATAGGGGTCAATGATATGATCGACCTTTGTTGTTTTTGGTAACTGGTAATAATCTGATTCCTCATAGTTCAATAATGGATCAATTGTCAGGTCTCCATTGATCCTGTTCCAGTATGGTATGAAGCGTCCGGTCTCATCATGACCTTCTGCGCTTATGAAAAGCTGGTCATTGCCATCAAAGGCATTTGGTTCATAGCATACATATGTTCCCAGAAGATTCGGGTTGCGTACTGCCACTTCCTTGAGTATATTATTCACTTCATCTCTGTTCGCAGAATCATAAGCGTTCATGGAATTGGCAATGGTCTGGCCTATTGCATGATTCTTACGCATATCGCTGTCAAAATAGTTGGCGAATCCCCTTGCATTTTCGATAGATTGCTCATAAGCGAGGGTCTCTTCCTGTGATGTGACCGTTGAAATAATTACGGATGTTGATGTTACCAATACTAATAGAACGCCGACTACGATGAAGAGTATAAGCTTTGATTTAAGGGATGTGTTCTTCCAGTCCATTTGTTTCACTCCCTTGCGTTTAGAGCTCCGTGATCCTTCTTGAAAGGTTCTGATAGTGAGTGAAAAGCTCTTCTCCCCATTTACTGGCACTTTCATCAAAGCTCATGATCTTTCTGTGATCATACATTCCTTCTTTGTTGAAGAAACAGAGATATGTAAATCTTTCAGTTACCGTTATTGTGGTAAGTTTAATGGAATCGTCACAAACGTACAGGTCAGCACTTCCTGATCCTGTTAGAAGCTCTAATTCTTTTGAACAGTCTGTTCTCATACGATTGAATACCGACTCTGTAAATATAAGTGTAAAATCGATCTCTTTTGAAAGGAGGTCTATGAACAATCTGGGATAAAGGGGATGGAAGTAGGAAATGAACATTTTCACATTCTTTGAACGTATTATGTTCTCGGTAAATTCTATTGGCAGGTCGAACATGTGATTAAGATCAGGTTCTATCAACATACATTGCCCGAGTTCCCCTATGCGGTATGAAAGGGATTCGGGGATGGATGTAAGGTCACGGGTTGCCCAGTATTCCATGTTCTCTTCAATAACGCCAAGTGTCTTTAAAAGTGGGGACATGTTCTTTACTATAATGCGACCGACATCGGATAGCTCATAATCATCAAGTTCGTTCTGTACTATCATGTCCTGTTCTTTGAGTATCTTGATCTGTGGCATCATGGCCTTTGAAGTGACATTAAGTGATGTCTTGATCTGGTCGATGTTCCTTGGACCTTCAACCAATAATAATAAAAGGTTCTTTCTTTTTTCAGAAAGCCATATAGTATCACTAAGCGATGATCTCATCTGTTATCTTCTATAAAATCCTGTATCAATAGTAATGACTCTTTCGGTTGTCTATAATAGATAGGGCTTTAAGGAATTGCATTTTTCAAAATCCTACAACTATTAACTGTATTTTGTCAGCTTATATACCAAAGCCTTTAGAAATTCTTATGCCTCTGGAATTTCTCAAGTCTTAGGAATATCCGATACCACTAGCGATTTCTCATGCCATCCGCAATTTCCGATGTCAGTAGGACTTACACGCCAAATTATGCTATATAAGATACTGTTTTTTCATTCTATGGTGGTGTGGAGTAATATCCTGCTGCCACGTCAATGTGGTTTTTTCCACATGGATGTAAAGGAGGTTGTAACACGGCAAACGAAGAATTATTTAAAACACTATCCGATGCGGTAGTAAGTTGCAAGAAAGATGATGTAATCGCTGCAGTAGGTAAAGCAAAAGGTAAGGCTCCAGCAGTAGAACTTATCGACAACGGTCTCGCAGCAGGTATGAACGAAGTTGGTGTACTCTTCGAGAGAGGAAAACTTTTCCTTCCACACGTTATGATGGCAGCAGATGCAATGTCCGCGGGTGTTGAATTACTTCAGGACGAGCTTGGTTCAAGCGGAGGCGCATCTTCTAAGCTCGGTGTTATCGTAAACGGTACCGTCGAGGGTGACGTTCACGACATTGGTAAGGCAATCGTATCAACAATGCTTCAGGCAGCAGGTTTTGAGGTCCACGATATTGGCAGGGATGTTCCTGTACAGAACTTCATTGACAAGATCAAGGAAACCAACGCAGATATGGTCGGTCTTTCCGCACTTATGACAACAACCCTTCAGGGCCAGAAAGAAGTCATTGAGCTTCTCAAAGAGAACGGACTCAGGGACAAGGTAAAGGTCATGGTCGGTGGCGCACCAGCAACTGATGCATGGGCAAAGAAATGTGGTGCAGACTGCTATGCAGAAAATGCAAGTGAAGCTGTAGCAAAAGCAAAAGAATTACTTCTCTGATCGATCGAGGTGTATAATATGGCAACAGAATATTTCTTAAGAATGGGTGACGGTCAGAAGATCTTCATGACAAAGGAAGACATCAGAGCTGACATCGAAGCAGGTAGTGCAGATGCAGCAGACCTTGGTGACATCCCAGCACTTTCCGAAAATGAAATGGAACACATGCTTGACATCATCACTTCACCTGGCAGGATTGTCGGTGTGGAGCCAGGCATGGAAGTTCCTGTAACTCACGATATCGGTGCTATCAGGATTGATGGTGACCAGGGTAACAGTGGTGTAGGTATTCCTTCAAGCAGACTTGTTGGTTCAATGATCCACGAGCGTGCTTTTGGTGCGGATACAATGGAACTCGGTCACATCGACTACAGTTACAAGCCTGTAAAGCCTGTCATCTCTCAGGAATGCCAGACAATGGAGTCCTGCCAGCAGAACATGATCATTCCTATGCTCTATGGCGCAATGCCAAACATGGGTCTTTACTACACTCCTGATGGTCCATTCGAGAACCCTGGCGATCTTATGAAAGCATTCAAGATCTCCGAAGCACAGGATTCTATTTCCCATGCTGCAGAGCACGGTATCCGCGACATGACCTGGATCATGCAAAAACTCCAGAATGTTGGTTGTGACGGTGTCAACTTCGATACCATCGGTGCAGCCGGTGACGGTGACATGTATGCATCCCTTCATTCTATCGAAGCATTGAGGAAAGAATTCCCGGGAATCTACATTGAAGCAGGTATGGCAGGAGAACTTGTTCTCGGTATGCACGGAGAGCTTGAGTACGATGGTACAGTACTTGCAGGTCTGTGGCCACATCAGCAGGCACCACTTGTAGCAAAGGCAGGAGCAAACATATTCGGTCCTGTATGTAATACCAATACCAGCAGGACATCCGCATGGAACCTTGGTCGTTCAGTAACATTCACAAAGGCAGCTGTTGAGGCATCAACAATTCCATGTCACGCAGATATGGGTATGGGTGTAGGTGGTATCCCAATGCTTGAGACCCCGCCAATAGATGCAGTAACAAGGGCAAGCAAAGCAATGGTCGAGATCGCTGGTGTCGATGGTATATAGATCGGTGTTGGTGACCCAATGGGTATGCCAATCTCACACATCATGGCTTCCGGTATGACCGGTATCAGGGCAGCTGGTGACCTTGTTGCAAGGATGCAGTTTGACAAGAACATGAGAATCGGTGAAGCAAAGGACTTCGTAGCAAAGAAACTCGGTGTTTCAAATGCAGATCTCTCCGACGAGTATGTCATGAGGGAACTCAGGGAAGAGCTCGACATTGGTGTAATCACATCAGTTCCTGGCTGCGCAAAGGGTATTGCAGCTAAGATGAACATCGAGAAGCTTCTCGGTATAGACATCAACTGCTGTGATAAGTTCAGGGAAATTACGGGTTAAATCCCTTCTGCATATACTGATATGAAGGTCCTGGCATTTGTCAGGTCCTTTTCAGTTTTTTGATCTGACAGGAAGTATTTATTAGAAAAGGAGTGTGATGTAATATGTCTGAGGAAAAGAAATCGGGTGTAGACTGGAAGCACGCAGAACAGTGTGCAAAGGTCGTCTGTGAAGCCGGTGAGCTTGAACGATCGATCGATTGGAAACAGGGATTGGCTATTGCTATTGGTGTACCTTTATTGATCTTACCTTCGATTGGTTATTTTGCCAGCTATTTATGGTCCGCTGCTATTATTGTATGGGGTCTTTCTGTATTCCAGGGTTTTATGCAGAACCTCGCTTATGGTGAACTCGCAACTACATTCCCTAATGCATCCGGTCTGCCTGGATTTGCACAGAATGTTTTTAAGTCACCTAATCATGAAGGAAAGTACGACAAGGGTAAACTGATCGGTGGATTCAGTGCATGGAGCTACTGGTTCGCATGGAACCCTGTACTTGCTATCTTCGCAATTCTTATTGGTTTTTATCTTCACAGTTTGTTCCCTTCACTGGCAGCAACTTTCTCCCAGTACCAGCTTTCACTTATCGCAGGTATTGTGATATTCGGTGGATTGATACTTGTGAACTACCGTGGACTTTCAAGTGGTGCTACTGTAGGTTATATCCTCGCAGCTTTCTCACTTATTCCAATGGCAATTATTACACTGGCACCTTATGCAACCGGTGACTTTGTAATGTCTAACATCACCAGTACCTGGCTGCCAACTGATTGGGCATGGGATTTCCATCATATCCTGATCTTGCTTGGTATCTTTGCAATAGCTCAGTGGAGTGCTTGCGCATGGGAAACTGCAGCTATCTATGGTCCGGAATATAAGAAACCTGGCTCTGATGTACCAAAGGCATTGTTCTCCTGTGGTGCTATCTGTCTGGTAGCTTTCATCCTTGTACAGATGACCGTTACAGGTGTTCTTGGCATCGATGGTATTGCAGCTGCACCAATTGACCCAATGCTTCCGCTTGCACAGATAGCACTCGGTGACTTCGGTTCAACGATCGCTATTGTCATGCTCATTGCAGCAATGGTCCTTATCATCCAGACTGCATACCTTGGTGCTTCAAGGGCAATGCACTCAATGGCAACTGAAGGAAATCTTCCTAAAGTATTTGCAAAGACAAACCCTCATGGTACTCCTGTCCTTGCAATGGTCGTTATCGGTATCTTCAACCTTGTCCTGATCTCAATGGGCACTCCATCAGCTATCCTCGCTGCATCAGCAATCGGATATGTTTGTGCTAACGGTATCAGCCTTTTCGCATACGTAAAGGCAAAGGGAGACCCACATCTTGCTGGTCTTGACAGGCCATTCAAGGCACCAACAGGATGGAAGAACGTTGCACTGCTCTTCGGTCTTTTCAACCTTCCACTCTGTCTGGTCGGTGTGATCTACCTTAACAGCGTTGAAGGAACCTGGTTCTCAACTCTTGTCGGGATCGGTGTGCTTGGTCTGTATGTCCCAATGTGGTTCTACTCCCAGCATGAGGCACATGTTGACAAGATGGCTGCTGTAAATCTAAGTATGGTACCAGAACTTTCAAGGAAAAAGTGATGGTATAAACAGCTCCTTTATTTGTCCAAAGATCCCGGATCTTTCCGGGAACTTTTCTTTTTTATTCAGCTGATGAATTTTGGTTATCTAATAAGTGTTGTGTAAATTATGGGTGGTTCTATGGTTATGGTCGAAGAGGTATCTGATGTTTCATATGAGGATCTTGAAGTGGTCTTTGTTTGGAATTCTGAGTATGGGTGGCCTATTGAGTTTGTTTCTGATAATGTTGCCATGTTTGGTTATGATGCAGATGATTTCATGTCCAAAGGGTTGAATTATGAAGATATTATTCACCCTGCTGATCTGGAAATGGTTAGGAAGGCATTGTCCGTTTATTCTGATGGTCCTGTTGATCCTGATGGGGTATTTGTACAGGAGTATCGTATTTTTACATCTAATGGTGATGTCAGATGGGTTCGCGAAAAGATGCTGATCGTTTATGATGAGCGCGGGTTGATGGAACGTCTGGAATGTAGTATCGTTGATATTAGCGATGAAAAGAAGATAACTGATTTCATGTTCATTCAAAGGGAAATGGGGACTGATCAGAATTGGTCTGGCAATCTTGAGGAGTCAATGGGTGCTCTTCTTAAATTGACAACACAGTTAGATGCTATTAATGCCGGTGCTCTCTATATGCTGGATGATGTCACTGGCGGACTTGTCCTCGTAAGACATAAAGGTCTCTCGGATGGTTTTTTGAGTTGTATCTCCTATTTCGATCATAATTCTATTCAGTTCAATTTTGCGGAGAAAGGTTTTCCTATATACAAGCATTATTCGGAGATCTACCCTTTTATTTCAGGTTCGTGCCTTAATGATGAGGGTCTTCAGGGTACTGCGATAATTCCTATCCATCACGAGGGGCATTTTATGGGAATGCTTTTTGCAGCATCATCTTCTGAGTGCATTATTCCTGAGAATGACCGTGATTCTCTTGATGTGATCAAGTCGCTTACGGGTCTTATGATAAATAATGTGAATATGTCTGTAAAGGTGGATGGAATTCGGTTTGACCTTACTTGATATTCTTTGTTATTGTGGTTACATGTGTATGATCCTGGGCTGGAATATTTGTTTGGGGACTGTATTATGAAAGATGCGCAGATCGTAGTAGTTGAGGATGAACTTATCGTCGGTATGATGATAAAGTTGAAGCTGGCGAAAATGGGGTACTGTGTGTCAGGCCTGGCTTCAAGAGGAGTTGATGCTATCGCAATGGTCGAGAAGGTCCGACCTGATCTGGTGCTCATGGATATACGTTTAAAAGGCGGTATCAATGGGGTGGAGACCGCGATGAAGATACGGGAAATGTCAAATACTCCTATCGTTTTCATTACTGCCGATTCTTCCCGTGAAACGAGGGAGATGGCAGAACTTGCCAATCCTCAGGGTTTTTTGCTCAAACCATTTATGGACGAAGAGCTTGGGTCTATTGTTGATTCTGTGTTATCTAATTCTGTGGAGACGGCAATGGTGGTAACTGTGAATGTCTGATCTGGCATAAGTTCTCTTAGTCAGCATCTTCTTCTATTTTCATTTAATGTTCTGCTTCATCTCTTTTTTTGTAGTTACAACGGCGAGGGGTTGTATTTCTCATGCGAGGTTAATTATCTCTAGTTTGCGCCTTTATTTTTTCCTATAAAGGCATTTATAATTTTTCAATGCATAATGTTTATATATAACATCTCCTTTTAGGAAAATCACATTATCACTTAAAAACGAATTGAATTTGGTGTATATACAATAATAGTTACTCTCGTAGCTTAAATTGAATACTCAACTTCATATAGAGCGTGAAAAAATGGTAGAAATGGAAGATGTTATCATTGGTGCTTTCGCCTTTGCAGGAATTGCTACATTGATCCTTTATATGCTCACAAACCCTGGTGGATCTATTCCTTTCAATCTTCAGGAAGTTGCCGTGGGCTCTGTCGCGGTGTTCGTATTCAGTAAGGTCGCTTTCTTGTCAAGCTTCTAAAGTTTATTTTCCCCCTTTATTACATTTTTAGGGGATCTATTTGAGATTGCTTGACACATTTCTTTTAGTTCTCTTAAATTCCTTCATATGATATTTTTAATGCTGATAAGGAGTATTTTTGAGCTTAAGGGGGATGGTATGGGTCAGAATTGTTGTGATGTCTGTAAGGTCTATGGGGAATGTTCAAAGCTTAGGTTGAACCAGACGGTTGATGATCTTGGGGAGAATAAGAGATTTGCTGCTTGCTTGTATGCTTGTGAGATGGAGTATCGGAAGGTAGTTGGTGATGCGTGACGCAAAGGTGGGTATAAGTTACCGCTCTGCATATATTGAAATGGTCTCATCCAAACAGTGTAATTGAAAATAATGTGGGAATTCGAAAATATAGTTATCATACCAGAAGTGAAATGGTCTGTATGATCTGTGTTTTGCGAATGCGGGTATTTTAATGAATTGTTGTAATTTTATGATGCTTTTTAAAAGTAAAAAATAGGAGTGAATATTCATGAATGATAATACTTTAAATAATGATGAAATGCAAGGGTCTGATGTCAATGAAGCTGATGGGGCATGCAGGAGTGGAAGTTGCTGCAGTTTTAAAATGTGGGTACTGATCGGTATCGCACTGGGACTTCTCTGGTATTTCGCAAATTGAAGCAAAGGGTGGATGCTTCTTTGCTTTTTTTAATTGAATGTGTCATCCTTCGCAAGATCCACTGAGGGTCGAAATATTGTCTTTCTCCTGGGGGCATGCTCTAGAAGTTTATTCAGGTTCCTGGAGTTTACTTGATTCCTGCAAGTATTGGTGCTATTCTTACTGTTTTAAACCGTTATGATGTCCTGAAATTCAACTTTTTTCAGTAAGCACTAGTTGTATGTTACTTACGTCAACAAATTCTTAAACCATTTGTAAGCTATAAGCTCAAACGCAATTTTAATATCAAAAACCCATATGTATTACTACAAACTTAGTAGAATTATAAAAAAAAGTTAATGGTGCTCCGATGGGGATTCGAACCCCAGTCGCAGGAGTGAGAGTCCTGTATGATTGGCCGTGCTACACTATCGGAGCACACGGGTTTGCTGCTTTTAACATCCCCTAAAAGCAACCAATTCTATTTATAACTTTCGTCGAAATAGATAATTGGAAGTTCGCATTATGCGAACATTCCGGCCGGGGTGTTGACTTCTTCCTCGGAAACTACTTTCTCGAAAGCATCGAGGAAGTCTTTCATGGTGATCATGTCGCCTCTTCTTCTGAGCACGAACATGCCTGCCTCTTTAACTATGACATTAAGGTCTGCACCACTAAGGCCATCGGTCATATTTGCGATCTTGGCAAGGTCGAGATCTTTCTCAAGATTCATCTTCCTTGTATGGATCTTCAATATTTCCTCTCTTGCCTTTTCATCGGGTATGGGTATCTCGATTATACGGTCAAACCTTCCCGGGCGCAAAAGAGCCGGGTCAAGCAGGTCTATCCTGTTGGTCGCAGCTATGATCTTCACATTGCCACTGGGGTCGAAACCATCCATCTCAGCCAAAAGTTGGAGCATCGTACGATTAACTTCCGCAGAGCCGGTCGTTCCATCATGGGTTCTCATGCCACCGACTGCATCGATCTCATCAATGAACAGTATGGATGGGGACTTTTCTCTGGCAAGCTGGAAAACATCCTTTACGAGCCTTGCGCCCTCTCCAATGAACTTCTGTACAAGATCTGAGCCTGACATACGAATGAATGTCGCATGTGCTCTTGATGCAACTGCTTTTGCAATAAGTGTCTTTCCTGTTCCGGGGCTGCCATACATAAGGACACCACTTGGTGGTTCAATACCGAGGTTCTCAAAAAGTTCCGGTTCTGTAAGTGGCAGCTCAACTGACTCAATGACTTCTTTGAGCACCTCATCAAGACCGCCTATCATATCATAATCTATGCCGGGTGAATCGATAAGTTCCATCATCTGTGCACGAACATCGGCTGCCCTGCTGATGATCGAGATGATCGCGAACGCAGCATTGATGCTTACGCGCATGCCCGGTTCGAGGACCCCTTCCATTTCAGATGATATCCTCGTCATAACTTCCTGATTATTGCCATGCTGGCGCAGGAGTGCCATACCATCTTCTATCTCCATGACACTGGCAATGAACAGCGGTGGTGTCGTTAAGTGGTCAAGCTGGTCCTTAAGCTGATCCATCTCTGACTGGCACTTGTTCACCATTATATTGGTTTCAAGAAGTTTTGCCTTCATTGTTTCGTTCTGGACCTTCAGGACCTCGTTCTCACTGATCACTTCTTTGATGTCCATTTCCTGTATCTCCTCAGTATTGTGGTCATCACCGTTGGAAGCCATGTCAGAGGACATATTTTCTGTTGTTGATCCTTCACTTAAATCGGTCATGCTGCCTTCTTATAACATCATGTAATATAAAACAACTGCGTGTTAGAAAATGTCTCATCCTTTAAGGATTCTTTTATCCCTATTGGGCACGCCTTTTTGTTCAATTTGTATTTATGGTGGGGTCTTTATCGCTTTAAATACTA
>NZ_JAUVEY010000183.1:0-3284 GCF_030594565.1 Methanococcoides sp. | reverse complement strand
ATGTCTGTTGAGAACGAATTTCGAGAATATAAAGAAGATGTAATGAAACTTTTGGACTATTTTGAATGTCCGGAGGGATGTGAGAAGTGTAAAAATATGAGAGAGAAGAACGGTGTCACGGTGGGCATGTTCCCATTCTGGATTCAGAATAAAGAGTATTCTGATAAAATAGCAATTGCTCCTTGTGATAAGGGTGTGGAAATTGCGAAGGCTCTTGCAGAACAGAAGAAATCATTGTTTGCTCATATTGTTGATGTTGGACAAATGGATGAGCAAGAGGCTGTGGAATTGTATGCGTCTTTCCTTGGCAATGTTGAATTGTTGGAGGAACAAAGTAAGACATTTACTGGAACAGAAGAAGGCTGTGGCAATTTGATAGTTGATATAAAGGATGTCTTTCTGCTTTTGTCATATATGAGTTATGATGAGGACAATCCAGAAGAATCCCATAAATATTTTAATAAGGGTTTAGGCTTGAACTAAGCCTCGCATAGAAAGTTGGGGATATAGGTAACTAGAAAAAACGGAATTGTATGTTTAAATTTTGAATGTATTTGTCAAATTTTAGGGAAATCGTAATAAATTTATTATCAAAATTGACAGGAAACTATTTTGTTAATCAATTTGTACGAGCTCGTACAATGTTCCCTCTACTTTTTGATAATTAAAGGGTCTAGTAGTCTTTCCACTGTTAACATTATTGCCATAAATTTTCTCAGAACAACCATAATTTATTATTAGTGAAAAATTATCAATTTCTGACAAACTTTCATTAGGCATTAATTTATGGAGAAAAGATTAAATATTTGAAAAAACTTTACATCTCTGTAAAACTTAATCTGATTCTAATAAATGTGATCATTGAATCATCGTATCCTAGAAAAGAGGGGATAATAATGGATATTTCAATCCGTCCGGAAAATGAGAATGACTTTAAAATTGTGGAAAATATGATAAGAGAAGCATTCTGGGATCTGTATAAACCAGGATGTGTAGAACACCTTATTGTTCACAATATGAGGGAATCATCTGATTTTGTAAGGGGATTGGATTATGTTGCATGTGATGGGAACCTGATTGTAGGCAATATTATCTATTCAAAAGCAAAAGTGATCAATGATAAGAACGAAGAATTTGAAGTTCTGTGTATGGGTCCACTCGGGGTATTGCCTTCATATCAAAAAAAAGGGATTGGATCCTTATTAATGAACTATTCTATCGAAAAAGCAAGGCAATCAGGATATAAGGCAATAATTATTTTTGGTGATCCGGAATACTACAAAAGGTTCGGTTTCATAAATAACAGCGAATATGACATTCAGACTTCTTCCGGTGAAAACTTCGATGCTTTCATGGCATTAGAACTCTACAACGGGAGTCTAAGACAGGTATCTGGTAAATTTTTCGCATCAGATTCTTTTGAGACCACTGAAGAAGAACTTGAGATTTTCGAAAAGGAGTTCCCTCATAAAGAAAAACATGTTACGGAAACTCAATTTGTTAATTGATGAACATTTCTTTCTTCAAACACTTTCCCATATCTCCAACCGTTCCTTTACATGAGCATTAAGAGTGAATGGCTTATCACTCTTGGCATTCTGCTTCATGTAATGCAAAGTACCTTTGGAGAATCCCATCTTCTTCCATTCGGTGTGGGACATGGCAATGATCTTCGTCCTCCTGTCAACAATTTCTTGTAGTGGCAATCACTAAAATTAATCTAAAGAACAGCATGTACATCTGATAGTGTTAAAGACGGACATTTGTAGATAATAACCGTTCTCAATAATAATATCGAAGTGAGCGATATGTCAGGAAGACTACCGGATTCGGATGACTCAGGTCTTATGAGGTGGATGAGATCGGAGGTCGGCAAGATCAATAAGGAGATTGTTGCTGAGAGGAAACCCCTTTCTCAGTTGCTTGGGGAGGAGATGCCATTTTCTAAGACAAAAAGCGGTAATGAGCACTTATTCGATAAAGGGATACTAAATGTGTTTGAAGAGGGTCTTCCGGAAGAACTCCATGGAAGGCTCAGGCTTCCAATTTTGTTCTTCCTTGATCACCGTGTGGAGGATAGTTGTTTTCTCAATGATGAAAATGCTGTCAAAGCTCTCCAGATAATGGGGGAAATAAGCAAATCCCGAAGCCTTAATGAAGGCAAATTATGGGTGGGAAAAAGTATTGCTTATTCCATCATGAGAAAATATCCGACTGCAATACAGATAGTGATGGGATGAATCGTTCTTTCTTCATTTCCCTTATTTTTCCTCGTCCATAGAGCGATAGGTACAAGTGATCTATATGAGGTGCAGGATAGTACCTTAAGGTCAATACTGCACGTAATTGGAATGGGGTAAAAACTACAAATTATGCATCCGATCTAAAGATCTTCCTCTTTGTATTTTACGCAGATCCAGTACTCGATCCATATCATGCAAAGCTTTCAACTTTCAAAAATTTCACGACAGTGAGTAGCTATATAAGATACGACAAACTATAAGTCATTGTGAAGTGTCCGAAGGTATTATCATGAAAATGGAAACTCCTTGTCAGGCAGTAGTATGGGATGTCCTTCCTGCAATACGTGCAGCGCTTGCGGTTGAGCTTGTGAATAATGGTATTGCTCAAAAGGAAGTTGCAAGGCTCTTTGGTATGGCGCCTTCCGCTGTTTCTCAGTACCTGACCAAAAAAAGAGGTTATCGTATCGAATTCGATGATGATATACAAGAGGAGATATCCCGTCTGGCTGTTGAGATCCAGGATGGTAAGATCGATAACGTTTCTGCAAAGATATGTGATATATGCAGAAATTTGAGGACCGGGGAAGATGCCTGTCCTGTGGGGCCTACTGAAGTATAAATATCTCGCATTTTATGATATATTGTTGGTCCAAGATCAGCTTTTGCTTTGATTATTTTTTTCCTACTGTTTTGGTTGGCTTATACTCCTTTTTTGTATTGACCGTTTTGCTATCAAGCGCAATATCTAAATAATAGATTGCGAATTCACTATCGTGAAGTCACGATTGTGAATCCATTGGTCTGGTTGGATGGCAGAGTTGTCATGTGTTCGACTGCAGCACGGATGTGTGGGATCGATGCGCATTCTGGTCTTCGATCTGATAAGAACAGGAAAATTCCCTGTAAAATTTGCAGTTCATCTCTTAAAAGGTGTATATTATGAATCAATTCGCACAAGCAACTGAAAAAGATATTACGCGTTCGATAGTTGAAGAATTCCTTGGAGATTTCCTTAATCACATCGAAAGTGATGTGATCATT
>NZ_JAUVEY010000088.1:0-9213 GCF_030594565.1 Methanococcoides sp. | reverse complement strand
ACATATTTGGCAATGGATGCTATCTCATCCTTTATCAGTTCATATCTGGGCAATGATCTCTACCACCTTGTCTATCTGTTCCTTTGTAATGATCAGTGGAGGTGCTATGCGGAGTACCTTCTCGGAGGTGCAGTTTAAGAGAATGCCATTATCCCTTGCAAGGTCTACGATGTCTGCACAAGCCTTGTTTATTTCTACACCGATCATAAGACCGCGTCCACGAACTTCGACAATGCTGTCGTTATCAAGGGAATTGAGCTTGTCCATGAAGTATTGCCCCATCTCTGCCGAGCGTTCCACCAGCTTCTCATCCTTTATTACATTGATAGATGCCAGAGCTGAGGCACAAGCAAGTGGTCCTCCACCGAAAGTTGCAGCATGCTGGCTCTTTCCAAATGAAATTCCATCACGTGCCACAATAGCGCCCATTGGGAATCCGCCGCCGATAGCCTTTGCCATGGTCATGATATCCGGTTCGACCTTTGAATGGTCCTTGCAGAACCATTTACCTGTCCTTCCAAATCCTGTCTGCACTTCATCGAATATCAGGAGCATCTCGTTCTCATCACATATCTCACGCACTTCTCTCAGGTATTCATCGGAAGGCACATTTATGCCGCCTTCTCCCTGTATAGGCTCTACAATGACGGCAGCAGTATCTTCTGTAATTGTATCCCTTATGGCCTGTGCATCGTTATAGGCTACGAATCTCTCTCCCTGTATAAGTGGCTCGAAAGGTGTCCTGTAAATGGATTTGTATGTGACTGTCAGTGAACCCATGGTCCTTCCGTGGAATGAGTTCTCGGCAGCGATGAATTCTTTCTTGCCGGTGGCTACTCTTGCCAGTTTCATTGCAGCTTCCACGGCTTCGGTTCCGGAATTGCAGAAAAATGCACGCCCCATGCCTGAAATGTTCACAAGTTCTTCGGCAAAGTTTGCCTGGACGCCCGTGTAATAGAGATTTGAAGTGTGTATGAGCTTGCCTGCCTGCTTGCTGAGAGCTTCGACCACTTTCGGGTGGCAGTGTCCAACATTGTTCACAGCGATACCTGCAACGCAGTCGATATATTCCCTGCCCTCAATATCACGGACTATTGAACCCTGTCCGCTTTCAAGTGCTAATGGCTGGCGAGTGTATGTCTGCATTACATACTTTGAATCCTTTTCAACGATTGAATTATAATCTTTTGATAGAGTTGTCTCTTTGGTCATAAAAAGCCTCTAAATAGTTAGTAATGGTCAAATATCAAGCGTCATAAGTTCATTTTCATTGAGGATCTCATTATCTTCCCTTACGAAGATAATTCCTCCGGGTGCTCTCATGACACCGTCAACACGTGCACTTTCGTGTATCTTTATGGAATTGGCATTTATCTCACCAAGAACATGTGTTCCCTTGTTGATGTATATATCACCTCTGGATACAATGTTCCCGTGTATGATATTATCTTCCCCGAGGTCCACTGTATTAAGGGTGCGGATACTTCCATAAAGCGTAGTATCATTTCCCATCTCGAGTGTGGAAGCACGGATATTGCCGACAAGGCGACAATTGTTGCCTATGGACGCTGTGGCTGGTACTCTGATGGAATCTATGGATATCTTAGAACCGTTCGGGACGATCATGGCGAGATTTCCTATGGTCTCTACTTCTTCATCGAAAAGCTCATCAAGCGCCTTTTCGACCTCTTCATCCTTGCCCATGCGTAAAAGTTCTGTCAAATAAAGGAACAGGTATGCTATAACAGGAATCGGGTTCCTTACAACGATCCAGCCCTTTGCTTCGAAACCGCTGCTGATCTTCACATCATTTCCAATGTCAAGGTCGCCTTTTACAACGAGCCTTCCATCAATGGTGACGAACTCACCGATGTAAGCGTTCTCTTTTGTCTTGACGTTCCCACCGATGTGTGACCAGATATCTATCCTTACATCTGAGCTGGCAACTATGTCACCTGAAACCTCTACCCTTTCACCGAGTATGGCAGCTTTGGCGATAATTCCATAGCGTATGTCGGAATGGTTGCCCACTACGATATCACCATCAAGAACGATGTTCCGTTCTTCCATTTTTGTATTGTCAGGAATGACAAATGTCTTCAGGAGTCCCTCTTCTGCGATATTTTCACTCTCCGGTGGGGATGATTTGAGATTATGTATGCTCTATCAGCTTATTTAACCTGTTGCTATGTGTAGATTTTGAAGTCTGCCTGCTGTTTTGCAAGAGAAAGCTCATTGTTCGCATCCGCACCTGACATCGACCGCGGCACCGGTATCAAGGGCTTCGATCTCTTCAGGGGACAACACCAACTGTCCTGTTGCGATAACCATGTCGTTCTCATCGACAACGATGACCTCATCCCCGCTCCGAAGTTCAGGGTCTATGGCAGTTACATGTTTTGCAAATGTGGTCTTGCCCTTGGAGACGAAAGGCACAGCATCATCACAGACAGTGACCCTTGAACCTGGCGCAGGTATGTGTTTGTGTATAACTGTTGCAGCATCCATGCTCAATGTGAAAGTTCCATCCCTTGCTCTTACGGTCGCAATACGTTTGCCTTGGCTCATTATCTGTCGGATACGTTTTGTCCTTGAGAGCTGGAATGTTGAGTCCTCGGGGAACAGAATTTCTCCGCATCCTTTTCCAAACTGGTAGTCAGCCATGACACGAACTTTTTTCAGCATTTTCGCATTTTTATCCATAGGCGCAAGATTATGTATTGCACTTAAAAATAGTATCGGTCGAAAATGTGTTTCGGAATCGAATTGTTGGCATAACAGATTTTATATTTAAATGATACCAATCAGCTTTAAATATTATTATATCAATCTCTATATTGAGGAAACGGGAAGATTGCTTGCAAACGATTGTGTTGTAAATGACTGTAATCAAGCAAACCATTCATCCCCTCAAACAACCGTTTCCTCCTCTCTTGTTATCTTCTTTTGTGGTATTGACCTGAAAGCTTTGCTTTTTTGATAAATTAGTCTGATGCCATACGATATAAGGGCCAATATATTCATGTCGCCCTTACATCTCTACCTTATATCCTTAACATATCTTTTACATATCAGCCTTTAATAACGCCCATGGGCATCATTTTTGCTACCTTTCTTGCGATATCCAGTTCGTGGACCACATTGACCACTTCGCTACTGGATTTGTAAACGCCGGGAGCTTCTTCTGCAATGACAGCTGGATGTGCAGACCTGACCGTAATGCCCCTTTTCTCAAGTTGCATCTTGATATCTTCTCCTTGGAACTCCTTTTTAGCATGTGAACGGCTCATCACCCTGCCGGCACCATGACATGCACTCCCGAACGAGATATCCATTGATCGATCTCCTCCGTGAAGTACATAGGATGCCGTACCCATGCTTCCGGGGATAAGCACTGGCTGCCCTACCTCGCGATATTTTAAAGGAACTTCCTTATGTCCCCTTGGGAATGCCCTTGTAGCACCTTTACGGTGGACGTAGACGTTCTTCTTTTTGCCGTCAACCTCATGCTCTTCGAGCTTTGCCACGTTGTGTGCCACATCATAGACAAGTTCTAAACCAAGCTCGTCAATATCCGACCTGAATGTGTCTGCGATAACATCCCTTGTCCAGTGCGTGATCATCTGGCGGTTGTTCCACGCATAGTTGGCGGCACATATCATTGACCCGAAGTAGTTCTGTGCTTCCTCGGACTGCGCCGGAGCACATGCGAGTTGCTTATCTGGAAGTTGTATACCGTATTTCTTCGAAGCCTGTGACATCGTCTTGATATGGTCCGTACAGATCTGATGACCTGTGCCGCGTGAACCGCAATGTATCATAAAACTGACCTGACCTTCTTCCAGTCCAAAAGCATCAGCAGCCTCCTGGTCATATATCTTATCAACATATTGCACTTCAAGGAAATGATTCCCGCTTCCAAGGGTTCCTGCTTGTGGTCTCCCCCTCTTTCGTGCCTTGATGCTTATGTGACCAACATCTCCGCCTTCGATACACCCGCCGCCTTCACAGTGGTCAAGGTCGGTCTTTTCCCCATAACCGTTCTCCACTGCCCACTTCGAGCCATGCAGGTATATATCATCGAGTTCGCTGTCTGTAACTCTCAGACGGCTTTTTGACCCGACACCCGATGGCACTGCCTCGAACATCCTCTCTGTAAGTTCTTTCATCTTCGGACGGACCTCATCGACCGTAAGGTTGGATCGTAAAAGCCTTACACCGCAGTTAATATCAAAACCCACGCCTCCCGGGCTGATAACTCCTTCCTCTTCATCAAAGGCTGCAACGCCTCCTATGGGGAACCCGTAGCCCAGATGGGCATCAGGCATTGCCATGGAGAATTTCTGTATCCCTGGCAATTTTGCCACATTTGCCACCTGGTCAAGTGTTTCCGGCTCGAGGTCCCGGACAAGCTTCTCTGAAAGGTATATCCTTCCCGGAACGTTCATTCCAGGCGAGTAGTCCTCAGGTATCTCCCAGATATTATCATCTATCTTCGTGAGCAAATCAGTTATTTTATTTCCGCTTTCCATGTATCCCACCCCTTGATGATATTGTTCTTAATGTATCATCGATAATATTCGTTAATTTCATGTATCGACAGTGACCTGGACCATGGATCCGTTCTCGGTCTCTTCCACTCTCAGATCATTGTATGTCACTGCCTTGACCTCTGTATCGATCTCATGCTTTTCAAGGTCTATCTCTTCACCGCATGCATGACCTGATAATTCGAATTCTCCATCCTTTTCTGTTATATTTTCAACCTTGAACTCCCCGAATGCGAGGAAATCCACTTCGAAAATAAATAGGAGCTCTGAGAGCCACTCAACAAGCAGTTCATCGATCTCTGGTGCATTGACGATGATATCTTCTCTGTGCTTGCAGTCCACTTTTGATGTATTTATCATCACATTGAACATAGCTTCCGCAGCATTTGCAAAAGCATCTTCCTTTGTTTTGCCGTAGGCTCTGAACTTTGCATCCGCAGTATGTTCAAGATATTCATATTTTACTTCAGTGGACGGCATAATTTTTAGATGGTCTTTGCTCTACTTTAAACTATTCCAGAACGATCAGATGGGTCAATATGTCCTGTCTCAGAGGCGCTTCCATATGCTGCCCATTCTCTGTATGGCTGTAATATGGCTGCCAATGGCTATCACTACGAGAGACCACCCGATGATCGTGTATCCGAAGATCGCTTCACTGTAGATGTAGTAGGCAAGGGATGCTATCAGTATCAGTACAAGCCTGTCAGCCCGACCCATGATGCCGCCATAGAACCTGCCGATACCCAGTGCCTGTGCCTGGGTTCCAAGATAGCTGGTCAGAAGTACACAGACAATGGCTATGGTGCCTATCTGCCAATGGACATGTCCTCCGAAGAACATTCCGCATATTATGAAAACATCGGAATATCTGTCAATCACATGGTCAAGGAAATCGCCTTTTTTACTGTCTTTGCGAAGGTACCTTGCGACTGCACCATCGAGGGCATCAAGGAATGAGTTAAGGGCAACAAATAATATCGCTATGAGTGCACTTAAGGGGTTGTCCACAGAAAAATAGAATGAGATACCCGCAAGTGCAGCGCATACCAGTGAACCCACTGAGAGAGCGTTTGGTGATATGCCTTTGTTCGCTACGCTTCTTGCTATCGGGTCGAGTATCCTTGTAGCTGCCGGTCTGAATGAATCAATGGTCATGGCTGTTCCCTGTATGTTCAATAATAGTAGAGGTCTATTACCGTATATTGACTATTAGTTTTTTTGGTTCTTTTCGTATGGATTTATTTTTTGGCAAGGTCCACAAGATACTTTATTCTGCATGAATGTTCTATCTGTGTCATGATTATGTATGCTTCCGATAATGTCTTGCCTATTGTGAACGGCCCATGGCTGTAGACCACCATTCCTCGATGCTCTTCAAATGCCTTAACAGCTCCTTCTCCCACTTCCTTAGAACCGATTCCACCTTTAACGATGGGTATTTCCTTCAGGAAAAGTTTTCCTTCGCTGTCAATAGGGATTATCTTATCAGAATCCGTTATGAGTGTCTGTGTGACGGAATAGGGGCAATGTGCATGAACGATCGCTTTTGCATCTGTCCCCTGATAGATCGCACGATGGACCGATGCCTCTGAAGATGCCAGTACGTCAAGCGCTGATGTATTTTCGATGGGCACTTCTACCACACTTTTCTTCTCTATCTCATCCAGTGCCGCACCGGTGCGTGTTATTATCATACTTCTTCCAACACGCACACTGATGTTCCCGAAATTAGACTCTACAAGCCCGTGGTCCACAAGCTTTTTCCCGAATTTTGCCATTTCTTGCCACATAGTATATCTACCACTCTACATTCAACCATAACATTTATTTGTTATTATGCATTGTATGGGTACGTTTCAATAGCGCCTCGGTGGCTCAGCCCGGCAGAGCGAGTGATTTGTAATCACTAGGTCGCGTGTTCAAATCACGCCCGAGGCTTTTTCTCTCTGTATATGTTATTTTCTGCTTCTAATACTTCTATTGTAATTTTTCTTATGTTCGATTATTCCGAATATTTGTGTCTAGGCTACGGCACCCGGCATCTTTGTAACAAAAAGGAACAGTTATATAAAATATCAACATATGTGATGGAAGGTGATAATGGTTGGTATCTAATGATTATGTTGTAGGTTATTATGGCTCTACACCTTCATTTTTGGACTATTCATTTTTTATAATTCTATGTGTTGCATTTTATCTGGCAGCATATGTAACTCTAAAAAAGTTTTATGATGGAAATTTCAAAGTGGCATTTGCTATCGTTTATCTTCTTCTTTGTGTCTTCTCAACACTTCTGTCTGCATTGATCGCTTTCTATCTTTATTAAAGTTTAGTATGTTATGATGAATGTCTTCTGCCAGCGAAATACACGATCTCAGGGCCTATCAAGTTCGTGTATGATTTTCACCGGCCAAGACTATATGAGCGTTCAATCTTCGACAAGTATTTCCTTTTTGTTTTTCCTCTTCCCATTACCCTTTTCTCTCTTTCCTGGTGGTACAGTGCAGTTAATTAAACATCATATCCTATCTAAGACCAAACTCTCCAAGGACCTCTAAAAATGCAATTCAAACCCTATCACCTTGCATTCCTTGCAGCAACCGCCTTTTTTGCAATGGCAGGTGGTGCTATACTTGCTCCTGTCCTTCCGCAGATGGTTGGACCGCTTGGCAGGATGCCCCACGAAGTTGCACAATTGATGACCGTCTATACCATCTCCACAGCCATCTTTTCGCTGGTAATTGGCCATTTTGTGGACAGGGTCAATAGGAAGACCATCCTTGTTCCCTGTCTTGTTCTCAACGGTCTGATGGGGTATTTCAGCTTCTTTGCTACCGACCTTGAAACGTTGCTTGTGTTGAGGTTCGTTCAGGGTATAGGGATAGCCGGTATGATGTCACTGATAATGCTGGTCATAGGGGATGTCTATGAAGGGCTTGACCGTATTCAATCCATGGGAAGGATAAGTATGGCCATAGCCATTGGTTCTGTTACGGCACCTCTTATTGGTGGAGGTCTGGCCACAGTGGGGTGGAACTATCCGTTCCTGTTCTACGTCCTCTCCCTGCCATTTGCCCTTCTGGTGTGGGTGTTGCTTCCGGAAACAAAAGATCCTGGGCACCATGAAAATGCCAAAGGGCTTGGCGAAGCGCTTCGGGCATTGAAGGACATGAGAATTGCCTATACGGTCTTCTTAAGTTTCGCTATCTTCTTCCTGCTATTCTCAATTGTGGTTTACATTCCGTTCATGCTAAAGGAAGTATTCGGGTTCGCTGCAAAGGAAGCAGGGCTTGTGCTCTCCATTCAGGGATTTGCTATCATTCTGGTGGCTTCCGACATAAAGAAGCTTGCAGCAAGGTTATCGCTTCCAGTGCTCATAGGGTCCGGTTTTATCCTTATGGGTGTGTCGATATTTCTCATCTCTATGAATACTCAGCTTCCTGTCCTGTTCCTGCTTCTGCTTTTCTTCGGTGCCGGTTTTGGTCTTGCACAGGCCAGTATTGACTCGCAGATCATACAGATCTCACCTGCGAGGGCAAGGGGTGGTGTTCTGTCCATTCATAATACCATGAAATATGTGGGGCAAAGCGCTGCACCGGTTCTGCTGGGTGTGGTATTGCTCTACTTCGGTCTGCAAACAGTTTTCCTTTTGGCAGGCATTTTCGGTCTGATAGTGGCAGTGACCACATTTGCAGTCAGGGGATGGTTCGATTGATATCTGTCTATATAATACAAATAACAAAGAAATGAACATGTACTACGATCTAATGCAAACAGGCCTTGTGGGTGAGCTCCTTATCACAGGCGACAATGACGGCTTGAAAAAAGTATGTCTGATCAAAGGCAAGAATGACTTTATCATTCCTTCAGACTGGATTCGTGATGAAGTTCTTTTTTCAGATGTTAAGGAACAATTGGGGCAATATTTCAAAGGTAATTTGAAAGAGTTCGACATCAGATTGACTCCCGAAGGCACTTGCTTTCAGAAGCTGGTATGGGATGCCCTCACAGAAATACCGCTTGGAACGACTGTGACCTATGCCGATATTGCAAAAATGATCGGTAGGCCGAAAGCTGTGCGGGCTGTAGGGGGTGCTATCGGTGCAAATCCTATACTGATCATCATTCCGTGTCATCGGGTGATCGGTTCTTCAGGAAAGCTCACCGGATTCTCAAGTGGTCTGGAAAACAAGGTCCTGCTGCTGGAGCATGAGGGGATGGAAATAAAAGGTAGTGGAAGGTCAGCTCTTGTGATGTGATCTGATCCTTTACCGTTATTAGAACGGTATGGGTGAAATTGGGATCATTATGTGTGATGTGGGATCTTGGTTAAATACGAAGCCATTGCTTCCAAGTATGACTGCTATGCCAATGTTATTAAGAGGTGAAGGAAATTTACCGATGGGTATTACTTTCACACACTGCTTTTTTTAAAAAAGGATTCTCGCATCATCTTACAAATAAAAGGAGCTACATTACGTTTGGGACAAAAATCAAATAAATAAAAAGAAAGAGGGGCTTCACCCTCTTATTTTTTCTTAAGATATTTCCTGATATCATCGCGTTTAATGTATCCCATAAATCCGATGATCGTGGCAAACGATAGTAACATAGTTATATTGCCTATCGAAGTTTTTGCATCTGCGGACTTTGTGCGATT
>NZ_JAUVEY010000142.1:0-5435 GCF_030594565.1 Methanococcoides sp. | reverse complement strand
TTGCTCCTGACATTACCCAGATCAACACCAAAGTTACAGGATACTCTGACAAGACCATTGAAGAGATCCTTGGTGGCGGTTCAGAAGACGTTGAAGCACAAGCAGAGTGATATTCGTCACTCTCCTTTTTAATTCTTTTTTTTTAATTAATTTTATTTACCTTGTATTATTTTGATCTTGTATATTTTGGTGAGTCCAGCCCAACATCGATGAGTGCTTTCTTCTTGACGAGGCTATCTATGAATTTTTTAGCTCCTCTTAAGTTAAGCCCGGAATGTTCCATAACATCATTGAGGTCAAAGTACTCTTCATCTTCAATGAGTTGATCCACGATCTGTGTCAATTTAGTCCGGGTTCCATTTGTGGAATGCCAGAATGCAAATTTCCGGTTATTTTCATCAGTTTCATTGTATACAAGATCGTCTTCCTCCAGATCGTAGATGAAAAATCCCAGTCTCTGATGTGAATATGTCCTTGCCCAGTCCTTTATGTTTTGATCCCATGAACTGCTGATAAAACACAGGCTCATGTACTGGTTTTGTTCGATGGTACTTGCTTTTGCCTGTATCATCTCGATGATATCTCTCTTGTCGTCTATGGATTTCCCGTAGTTATCGACGATAAGCATTGGAGTTTTGAACCTTCCTTCCTTTATGGAGCCGCGAACACTTTTTTTTGAAAGTTCGACCTTCCATTGCTTGTCTGCAATGTATTCTCCATCATAAGATACCTCTGGATGCTGTTTCTCAAATTTTTGCTCCAGAATATTTACGTAACTGTAAAGTTTTGAAAGGGTTTCAGTATCAAGTTCATCTTTTTTAGTATGGGCCTGGGTGTCAGAGGGAACTGATGTTTCATCTTCAATATCATCAGTTGAGCTAGTTTTGATCTCGGAGGGGAAAGTTTCAGACATTTCAGTTTTGTCTTCTGCAGGGGCTTTTCCTCAGCTTCTTTCTGCTCTTTCTCTCTTATTTCCCTTTCTTCTCTTTCAGCTTGCTTTTTACTTCCGATCCTGTTCTCGTATTCGCTCAGGTTCTTGTTTGTAAGCTCTATCCTGTGGCTAAATCCCATGTCCATTTTGTCCACAAGGTCACTGATAGCAAAGACATCGACATTCTCACCGATAGGGGACATTAAAATCTCTCTTTTCGTACCTGATGTTTTCCTGTTGAAAGGGGATGAGAAAACGATGTCTATGCTTGAACCCGGTGAAGGAAAGACGGTTACTTTCGAGGTTCGCCCTACTGGTGAATGTGGTAACTGTAAGATCTCTGCAAGCATTGATTACTATGACTATAACACAAAGAAGCGGAAGCATGTTGATCTTGAAGGCAAGATGGTAAGCATGGTGTGTCCGGTACTTCGGGTCAGGCAGATCGATGAACCTTCCTGGAGGTCGTTGGTCAGCACCCTCATTTCAGCAGAAGAGGATTCTAAATACCTTGAGATCCCTGCAGAGAACCTGTTCGATATTGCTACCCGGGTTCTCAAGGACATGAACATGTACATGATCGAGCCGGAGATCACATCAACACCTCGCCTTTTTACGGGAGTTGCAAGGTTCTATGCTGAATGTGTTAGGGGGTTGAAATATGCATCATATGTCGAAGTTGTAGGCAAGAGCCGATCACGCCTTATATTAAGGGCATGGGCTGAAAAAGAAGATGCACTTACCGGTTTCTATTATAAGATGCTGGAAGAGATCGAAAAGAGAACAGATATCAAACTTTTCGTTGATGGGGGTTCTGCACAATACAATATAAGCACTACCAATATTACTGATAGCCTTATCCAGCGCTCTACAATAGGTTCGGAATCTGAAGTCAGGAAGTGTCCCGTTTGCGGAAAAGAAGTAAAGGATAATGCAAAGTTCTGTGAAGACTGTGGGGAAAGGCTGGACTGAACAGGCAGACAATTTCTGGTCTGCAAACCCTCCTTCCTTATTTTTTCTCTTTTTCACTGAAAAAACATATAACTTATGCATTTGATTCTTACATATAGTTTACTTTATATATTTTATAATTTAATAAAGTGTTTCGGTGTCAGAATAATGGATCAGAAAAGAATGAATGAGCTTTTTGTATGGAACAAAAAAGCTTCCCGTTTGGAATTGTTCGTAAGGATATTCTATGGTATACCTGTTGCGATCATTCTATCTCTCTATAGTTTTTTAATGACGATTTGTTTTTTCTTGCAATTACCTTTTATTTTGGTACTCGGAAGAAGACTTCAAATTCTGAACAAGGTCATAAAAGGCTATTTGGAATACTATACCCAAATTGCAGGTTATTTCTATATGACGACCGATGAACGTCCTGGTATCCTACCAAAGGATATTTCTATCTTTGAAAAGCAACTTTATTATGATCACAATACGGTCGAAATATTTGATAGGGACGAAAAGTGATGTTCCTCACCAAATAAAAAAGTGATCATCTATTTCATAAACGATATTAATGAAGGGGGTAGCATGCACAATAGTTATGTAGGGGAAGTAAGTGACGGTAATTGGGAAAAGATGGTTGAAAAGGAGCCTAAACCTGTTCTGGTAATGTTCTATCTGACTACATGTTCTCATTGCAAAGCGATAGAACCTTACTTCAGGGAGTTTGCAGAAACATACAAAGATTCATGTAAATTCTTCAAGCTCAATGCCGAAATTAACCCATGGGTCTCAGAAAGATATGGTGTGGAAGGAACACCCACTTTTATATTCATGTGTGCTGGGAAAATGATACGGGGCATGGCAGGTGTTTCCCATCCTTCTGAACTTAAAAGGAACATTGAGGATTTCCTGAAGAACGGTTCAGTGTGTGCTGCTAATGTCACATCGCTTAAGTACGACATGTCAATGTACGGCTGACCACTTATCCACTGCTCTCTTCTTTTTATTTTTCATTTATTAGCAGGGATCGTAAAGGTGAAAGTACTGCCTTCGTTCATCTCGCTTTCCACCCATATTTCTCCACCGTGCAACTCAACCAGTTTTTTCACAAGAGCAAGGCCAAGGCCTGTACCTTCTTGTTCTTTTGTGTTAAAGTCCCCGACCTGTATGAATGGTTTGAAAACTTCATCGAGATGGTCCTTTGAGATCCCGGTCCCGGTATCTTCAACATTGACATACAGTTTCTTGTGCATTGACCATGCGTTGATGGTAACATTCCCCTCTTCAGGAGTGAACTTAATGGCATTGCTTACCAGATTATACATTATCTGTTTGAACATTGTCTTGTCAGCATTTGTAGTAATGGTATTATTAGCAATGTTGTGGGATAAGTTTATTTTCTTTTTGTTCGCAAGGGGTGAAAGGATAGAGGTCGTATCTTCGATCATTTCATTGAGCTCAAAATCTTCGCTTCGCAAGTGCATCTTTCCAGCTTCTATCTTTGAAATATCAAGTATATTATTGATAAGGCCCAGCAGATGTTTTCCGCTGATTAAAACATTATCGACATACTTGGTCTGTTTTTCATTAAGTTTGCCGAACATCTCTGTCTTCAACAGATCCGAAAATCCGATTATCGCATTAAGGGGTGTCCTTAATTCATGGCTCATGTTTGCCACAAAATCACTTTTCGCTTTATTTGCTGCTTCTGCTTCCATCATTAAGTTTATCAATGCGTTCTCTGCATTCTTTTTTTCAGTAGTATCAATAATAAGTCCTTTCAGATGGTCAACATTCCCTTCGCTGTCGTATATTAAGGTAGTTCTTTCATTGACCCATCTTGTCTCTCCGTCACCGGTTATGATCTTGTAATCGAGATTCACGGAAGGGGAATCACCACTGTATAGCTTTTTAAATTCTACTTCAACATTCCTTTTGCAGTCCGGGTGAATAATGTCGTCATAATTGAGATGACCATCAATGAACTCATGAGCCTCATATCCTAAATTACTGATATTATCCGAAATGATCTCTACTGGCCACCCTTCCTGTGCCTTCCATTTGAATACGATAACAGGACTGCTTTCAACCACTTTTTTTAATTCATCATTAAGTTCGTTTGATCTTTGTAATGCATCAAGTATATCGTTCAAACCTTCCGGTATGTTCTTAAAATCAACTTCTATATCGGTATTTGCTCGCTTGTTAAACGATCCTTTAAGAGCAGTATCTGATATGTCTTTAAAGTCATTGACTATATTTTTAATAGGTTTTGTTATCCTTTGTGCAGAAAAGATTGCAATAGTTCCCATAAAAAGAATTGCGATTGCAGATATAGCCACCAATATATTCTGCATGTCTGTAACACCTGCATACATTTCCCCTTTTGGAACTACGACCAGCATGGAATAATTACCAGTTCTGACCGGTTCATAGAAAATGATAGAATCCTTATCTGTTACAGGATCGATCATCTCGATATGACCTTCTTTACCATTTTCGATATCTTTTGCCATTTTCAGTATTTCTGGCTCTTCGAAATCGTAGAGTGTCTTTGATCCGATCCATTCTTTATGAACTGGGTGGGATATGAGCAGTCCGGTATTACTAACAGTGAAAGCATAGCCTGAATCTAATATTTTAATGTTGGATATTTCCTCATCGATGTAGCTCAAAGAAACATCTGCACCGCCAATACCGATAAATTCTCCTTCGATAATAATGGGTGAAACATAGCTTACAATAAGTTCTCCCCGATACAGGTAGGGTTCTGTCAGCACATCCATTTTTCGTTCCTTTGGCAACTGGTAGTAGTCAAGGGAATCATAATGCACAAGAGGCTCGAGGAAGATCTTTCCACCGATCCGGTTCCAGTATGGGAGAAATCGACCTGTTTCATCGTGAAATTTCGTATTTGCATATGCAGAATCATTTAGGTCAAAAGCGTTAGGTTCGAACCCTGCATAGACTCCTAAAATATTTGGATTATCTGTCAATGTC
The DNA here is from genome assembly GCF_030594565.1 of Methanococcoides sp. Classification (NCBI taxonomy): domain Archaea; kingdom Methanobacteriati; phylum Methanobacteriota; class Methanomicrobia; order Methanosarcinales; family Methanosarcinaceae; genus Methanococcoides; species Methanococcoides sp. The sequence goes on along the minus strand of NZ_JAUVEY010000142.1, from coordinate 550 downwards.
TGTTTGACAATGCCACTGGCAATTTCTCGATCCCCATATCTGTACCCTTTCATTGAGCTGGCAATCCCTCTCGAAATTGCCATATTGGCCCGCATATCTGCATCAAAATTAGATGCATAATTTTTCGTAAGAGAAATAATTTCTTTGTGTATCAGTTCTTCATGCTGTTCAGTTGTTGTAGAAATGATCAGGGACATAGTGAATGTCATGACTAGGATGATACCGATTACTATATACAATAAAATTTTGAAATCCAATGGCACATCTTTAAAGTTCATTCATTATCCCTTCGTTTTTAAATAATCATTTTTAGGATCAATACGCATCAAGTTCGCATATATAATCACAATTGTAATGAATTAATCCGTGTAGTTAGTTCACAACTTAATATATTTTGTGTTTGTTTTATTGTAACTATTCAGCCTAATTATCGTCAATCCTGTATACTCTAATACAAAAAATTAATTTGCAACCCTAAAATCAAACAATCGTTGGAACAAATGGCTTTCCATCGATTGCATCTTGAATAGCTTTCATCACAGAAAGTTGA
>NZ_JAUVEY010000015.1:0-23542 GCF_030594565.1 Methanococcoides sp. | reverse complement strand
TTATCAAATTTTAGCCGAACCGTTATTTTTCAACTCCCTATCAGTTTCAAAAATACCTTCTGCAAATCCATCCGGTCTTCCTCGAATCTGGACACGGTCCCGTCCATCAGTTTGATGCCCTTTGCAATTTCGGCACGCATCCCCGTGTCTGCATGCACATGTAACACACCATCTCTGACATATGTTTCATGCACACCATCAATCTCATTTAATTTTTCAACAGCATCCTGAAGAAGAATATCTGATATTTCCAGAATATATTGTACTCCTTCTTTTTCTCTGACCATATCCTGCAACTCTTCTACGGTTCCCACAGCCAGCAGTTTACCTTTCTCAATCACCGCTATCCTGTTGCAGATCTCTTCCACCTCAGACATTGAATGAGAACTTAAGAAAATAGTCACATCATTTTCCCTGCTGAGTTTCTTTATCAGGTCACGCATCATTTGTGCCCCTTTCGGATCAATACCGCTTGTCGGCTCATCAAGAAATAGGATGCCGGGCTCATTGATCAATGCTTGGGCAAGTCCAAAGCGTTTAAGCATACCAGTTGAAAAGCCACCTATTTTCTGGTCTATGGCACCATTAAGCCCCACCATTTCCAACAATTCAACTATTCGCTTTTCCCGGGTACCTGTTTCAATATTATACAATTTTGCATAAAATCTCAGATTCTGTCTGGCAGTGAGATTATCATAAAATCCAGCCGGTTCCGGGAGTACCCCTGTAACTTCCCGGATATTGATAATTTCCCTAACAATGTCAAAACCCGCAACCCTGCCGGTACCGCTTGTGGGTTCCAGCAGCCCGATCAGCATCTTCATGGTTGTTGTCTTGCCTGCACCATTAGGTCCTACGAAACCAAAAACTTCTCCCTTCTTGACATCAAGTGAAAGTGAATCAACCGCTAAAATCTCTTTTTGCTTGCCAAATTGTTTGGTAAGATTCCGAATTTCTAAAATATTTTCATTACCGATTTGACTGTCTCCATTTATATCATGTGAATTTTCCATATGTAATTACCTCCTTCCGAATTTAGAAACAATGAAAACCAGCAAAAGGAGAGCTCCGATTATCATTCCAATACCGATGAAGCCACCACTACTTGATTTAACCACAGAGACTTCCACCCGTTCGTCTTCACTTTCTGCCTCATCGCTTACAGCCCGCATCAGGATTTCTTTCGTGTCAGAGCTCGTATCTGCCCTCACTTTGATTTCCACCGGGATTTCCCGGGATTCACCCGGCTCCAGTTCATCTATAGCACCAAAACTTCTTACAAAAGTAGTGATTCCAGAAACACCCTGTATTTTTAGCTCGACATTATTGAGGGTTCTATCACCTGAATTTCGCAAATTAACCACAATTTCCCTAGAGGAGCCGGGGTTTAAGTTGATACTTTTCGATTCTGGGAATATTGTCAGCATCTTTTCTTCCTCGATTCCCCTGTTGATAGTAAGATCAAGTTGCTGGGAGACACCAATCTGGCTATTTTCCAAAGCAACGTCCACAATAACAGGGTATGTACCATCACTTACATTTGTAGAAGGACGAACCTTTACAATGAAATTCTGTTTATCATTGGCTGCTATACTTGTTTTTGTGATCCTGTATTTTCCATTGCCTTCTTCCAAAAATTCAACATCCCAATTATCGGGTTTCTCAGCAATATTGATGCTGGCAGTCACACGATGGTCGTAGTCATTCTCCAGAGTAACATAGAATTCCACCGGATCGTTTGGTCTTGTCTCCAGACCCGGTACATCCGAGTAAATATCAAGGTCTAAAACTGCCTCACTGTCTACGTTGACCACAAACTCCTGTGAAATAGTATCACCATCATCCGGTTTGAAATCAGCCCATATGGTATACGCACCATTTGGAGTGTTTATAGGGGGTTTAACCCTTAGAGTTATTTTTTTTGGACTGTTTTTATATTCCGGGAAAATTAAGCCGGTTACCTGATCGCCATCATTATAAAAACCAGCACTCCAGCCATCGCTTTTGTCTTTGATAGAGAGAGAGCACCAGGCTTCATCACTGTTATTGTGTCCTTTTTCGATGGTTATTAGAAATTCCACTGTGTCTCCGGGAAGGACGACCTTGCCGATTATACTGGGAATTACTGTAACTGAAGACCAATCTGCACTTGCAGGAGTGAGGGTCAGTAAAATAATGAGTAGTAGAGTAATACTAAATATCTTAAAATTTTGTTTTATGGGCATCATTTTATCACTTCACAAAGTAATGTCCTTCCTGAGAAATGTGATAAAAGCTATAATGAACAATATAGCCGGAGTCACTATCAGCACTACAATATTCGTTTTGAATTCGATTAGGCACTGGGTAAGGGTATATTCAGTATCAAAAATGCCTCCGATGGCCGATCCGGCTGAATTAAATCCACCAAAACCCAAATCGATCCTGCCCACTACAGCCTCTGCAAAATGATGTATTGGAGCCATATTCAAAAGTTGTGTTATCAATACACTTTCGTTCGATATATCCCCTGTCAATATAGCAATAGCAGTTTTGATAGTTGCACCAAATAGTATGCCAACAAAAAGCCATACAACAACGTTATAGGTCAGTGAATCAGTGCCATCCTTTACCATCGTTGAAATGAGAACTGCAACTCCCAAAAATATGGACACATAGAAAAATGTGAGAATGGTGAATACGAATATTCTTATAATCTCTGTGTACTCAATCTCGATTCCATAAAAAATAAGCAGTGTTCCTATGGATACAAAAACAGAAAATATGATTATAGCAGCCAGCAACAACATTGATCCAAGTAATTTTCCTGCGATAATATTGTCCCTGAATAGAGGGTGAGTCAACAACACATTAAGTGATCCGGATTTCTGTTCTCTGACAACTGCATCAAATCCCAGCACTATACCGATCAATGGAGCGAACAGGGCTATCATTTTGACATTAATACTACCCAGAAGTACTGAACTTTCCTGATGCACAAGGGAACCGGACATGTATGTAGCGGAGAATATTATTATGGTATATATTGCAAGCAGCACCAAAAAACCGGTATCCTGAAGATGATCAGCAACTTCTTTTTGCGCAATCACAAATACGTTTCTACCTTTCATTCGAGTTACCCCATATTTTTAGTTATATCCTGACGCAAAAATGTTAAAAATGCCATTATTAATAAAAAAACAGGAGTGATAAACAAAACCAGAACATTTACCCAGAGTTCACCCCACCACTGCTCCAGCGTATGTTCTGTATCAAATATCCCTCGCACGTTTGGTCTCTCACTTGAAATACCCAGCCAGCTTAAACCAGGGAGACCACTTACCGTCATAGCGTAGTGATGAGCAGGTGACAATTTTTGAATATCTGCATTGAGTTCTAAAAAATAATCATTATCATCTAGATCCAAGGGTTTATGTCCGGCTACAATAGAAGCGGTGGTCGTAAAAATCATACCAAATGCAATACACAATACAAGCCAGATCGCTATATTGTATATTAGTGAATTTCTTGCATTTTTTGTGACAATCGAACTAAGAATACCAATTGCCATAAATATGGATAAATACAAATATGTAAGAATTGCAAAGATCAAAAAGCGGTTTAACATAAGTGAACTTAACTCAGCCCCTGATGTCACGAGCAGTGTTCCTACTACGGCGATAATTGATACAAAGACAACCAATGCCAGTGTTATCATTGCTCCCAGTGTTTTCCCGGCAATTATGGTATCCCTGTAAAGGGGATGTGTCAGAAGCACATTCAAAGACCCACTTTCCCGTTCTTTGCTCATCGCATCAAAACCAAGTGCAATTCCCATGAATGGCAGGAAAAGGGCAATAATTTGAGCAACATCAACAAATCGGCTGAATATGTTGTATTCTTCCTGTATTCCAAGAAAATAGCTTTCTGAAAAAACAATAGTTGTGAAAGCTAACATCAACATTATGAACTTAGGACTCCATAAATTGTCTGCAAATTCTTTTTGTGCGATCACAAACACATTCCTATTTGTTTCCATTATTGATCCTTCCGTTATTTTTTCATGTGCATACAGGCCAATGCAATCAATATTCCCATAAATACAAGAATTGCAGTAAACCCAGGTAATTCCGAAGGTTCTGTTGTAGTTTTTGGTTCCAAATGCTCGGCCATATCATTTTTGAGAATAGCTACTTCGGGTGTTGTACTGTTCGTAGCATTTCCGGAATTTGTGCTTATGTAGCTCTCCTGATCATACAGGCCGAAAACAATATTATCTACCGCAATGAAGTGTCCGGATGGATCAAAGCGGATCCTGCCGGAATTTGTTGATGGCAGTGTTATGTCGCAGATATCCTTTGTGCTAGTGTTCAGGACTGAGACTCTGTTATCTTTGACGAATAACAGATCTGCATCTTTCCACGCGTGATATGCCACATTTTCTATTGTCAATCGATCTGTTCCGTTGAGCAGGGATAGATCATACGTTCTTGTATATGGAGGATTTCTGGAGCCGGGATTTGGACTGGTTGTTACAATATGACCATTCGGAGTCACCATTCCATCAAGATTCCCATTTTCTTCGATCAGCTTTTTCAGATCCCCGGTCATTGAGAGTGAGTATAAGGTGTATGAACCACCAGAACTTACTCTGATCAAGAACTTTTCATTGTCCGGATACCATTGTTTCATGCTCAAAAAACCAGAGTTGAAAGTTCTGATTTTGAGAGGTTTCTCCACAGCTTCGTCTTTAACGTACATGTCGTAACTAAGATCATTACCTTGCTTTGATGTTTTCAACTCATAGAATAATATTTTTTTACTATCAGGACTCCACTGTACTCCTCCTACGTTCTCTGCAGAGAAAATTGGAATCGTTTGTCTTTTTTCAATATCCAGAGTAATAACATCATGGTTATTTTTCAAAATTACAAGCTTCTTGCCATCAGGGGACCATTCCATATTAGTTAGATCAACGTTATCTCCCGGTATGCTAAAACTAACGTTATTATTTTCATCCAGATCATAAATGGTAATTTTCCCAGGTATGAATGCAGCTATTTTATTCTCTTTTGGAGACCATCTGAAATTAGACGGATCGCTTTCTGATTCCACATTTGGATCGAGCTCTATTTTTTGAATGAAATTCAGATCATTCGACATGACAAAAAGATGCGCAGACTTAATTTGATACCAATTTCCTTTTTCCAAATATAAGTACGAAAAATAGTCACCGGAGTGACTCCACATTGGTGCTGTAATTGCTCTTCCTTCCTCTCTGGAAGTTCTTTCTGTCCATGCAATACGTGTTAATTGGGAGCCGTCTTCATTTGCTGCATAGAGTGCATCTATTCCGCCTGGCTGATATTCACCTTTAGGATATGCACTGACAAATGTATCAATCAACATATGGTTACCATCGGGACTCCAGATTACGTCAAAAAACTGGTGGTTTCCGATATCAAGACGAGTGGTATCCACAAGACTTATGAGATCTTTGCCTGCAGTCTGGTTTAAATCTGACACAATGGTTGCATTCGTTTCGTTTAGACTAGTGGTTGCAGAAACCGGTTGAAAGGATATGCATAACAGTGCGAAGATCAGCAGTATTGGAGTGATATGTGTTTTGAACATTTGAGCCTCTATGTTTTGAGTTTCTTTCATTGTTTTAGTGTCCATAGATACAGAAAGCATAGTCTGTATTCATGTCTCTGCATTCCATTGCCATGCAGATATTCGAACTATATTGCAGACCGTAAACGGTGCCAGCCATAGCCTGTATTTTGCAAGTAGCATAAATCCCACCTGACATATTCCAATATTAAGATGAAACAAATCATATAATTTTACGAAGACGAGAAGATGAGAGGTCTCAATATAGTGGAACCACCAGTTACTGATGCTGTTTTCGAACAGTTCCCACATTCGGATTTGTTACTTGATTTATCTCATTTGTTCAATTACTCCAGAAGCAAAGCTACAGCTATATAATGTCAACTACAACCCTAAACTTGCCTTCGGGCATGGGGTTCAGATGTCACTGTAAGATTAAGCTGGACCCTCCACTAATATCTTTGCGATGTTGCAATATATTCTAGATGGGAGGTGGTATTAATATTTTCTAGCCATATCATCCAACTGAAAGATTACATCAAAACAACATATATTTCATTCTGCAATCAATTGCAAGAATATATCATGAAGTGAAAGTTCTTCCTCTGCAAACTTCAAAATTGTCCAATTATTTGAATTTATTGTTTTTGCGATTTCCTGATAATTATTAGTCTTTGTATGAAGCAAAATATTATCTTCTGAAACGTTAGCACTAATAACACCATTTATTGAACTTAACATTGCAGCTAACTCTTCGAGTTGTTTACCTTCGACTTCAAGTTTATAATAAACACCATTTATAATATGGATATTTTCCCGAAGTTCACTTTTAGATCCAATGGCCTGAAGACTCCCTTTTTTTATAATGGCAACACGATCACATATTTCTTCGACTTCTTCCATTGAATGTGAACTCAAAAAAACAGTAACTCCTTTATTTTTGCTGAGATCAACAATTAAGTCTCTCATCATCTGTGCACCCTTTGGATCAATGCCACTTGTAGGTTCATCCAGAAAAATAATTTCAGGATTATTTATGAGTGCCTGAGCAAGTCCAAACCTTTTTCTCATCCCGGTTGAAAAACCACCTAATTTCTGATCTATTGCATCACTTAATCCTAACAGTTCAAGTAACTTCTCGATTTTATCTTCTTTGTCAGGAATATCATAAAAGCTGGCATAAAACCTCAGGTTTTGTCGAGCAGTCAGGTCATCATAATAACCGGCTGGTTCTGGAAGAACCCCTGTTATTTGCCTTATATTGATAATCTCTTTCACGATATCAAAGCCGGCGACGTGACCCTCACCGCCGGTTGGTTCCAGTAAACCAATCAACATCTTCATAGTTGTGGTTTTACCAGCACCATTAGGACCAATAAAACCAAAAATCTCACCTTTGTTAACCTTAAAACTAAGTGAGTTAACTGCTACGATCTCATTTTGTTTCCCAAATTTCTTCATTAATTCGTTTACAATAATTGGATATTCATATTCCATAAAATCATCTCCTTCCAAATTTATAAATAATCAGCCCAAGAATACATATGGAAATCAGAATCAGTCCCATACCGAAAAAACCACTACTTTTTGATTTTTCAACTACTATAGCAATTGTCCCATCTTCGCTATTGGTAGTATCACTTATTGCACGCATCAAAATATCCTTAGAACCAGAAGATGCATCAGCCCTTACTGATATCTGGACGGGGATTTCTTTTGATTCACCGGAGTCAAGCTTTTCGATGGCGCCAAACATCCTTACATCAGTTGATATTCCGGAAACATCCTGCATCCGAAGTTCAACATTTTCAAGTTGTTGTATTCCTGTATTCTTGATTGTCACATAAATCTCGGAATCGGAACCCGGACTTAAAATTAAGTTTACTTCTTCGGGGATGAGTACCAATGCTTCATTTGTCTCAATGTTACCATTAATTTCCAATTCCAATGTTTCTTTGGCACTTTGCTGACCATTTTCCGGGGTTGCTGCAACAGTAATAGTATAACTCCCATCCACAGTATTAATAGGCGGATTGACACGAACAATAAAATCCTGCTGACTCTTTTTTTCAAGACTTTGCTTCGTGATTCTATATTTTTTATTTTCAATTTCAAGAAGTTGAATGTCCCAATTCTCAGGCTTTTCCAGAACATCCAGATTGACTTTAATCCGGTGATCATAATTATTTTCGATCGTGACAATAAACTCAACCGGTTCTGCCGGAGAGGTTTCAAGACCCGGGATTGCAGAATATAATTGCATGTTTATGTCAGCATCACTATCGATTTTTACAACAAATTCCTGTATGGAAATATCTCCTTCATCCGGAATGAAATTTACCCAGATTGAATATACTCCATCATTCGCTTCTGAAGGAGTTCTCACTCTTAAAATGACATTTCTCTTTTTGTTTTCGTTTTCAGGAAAATTCAGAAAAAGAATTTGTTCGTTTTCTTCATAAAATCCAACATCCCAATTTTCGGGGGCACTTGAAACTGATAGCCCCATCCATGCTTTTTCACTGCTATTGTGTCCCCTTTGAACCGTTATAGGAAATTCAATGATATCTCCTGAGATTGCTACTTTCCCGGTGGTTTCCGATGTTGCAACCACAGTTCCCCAATCTGCAGAAGCTATAGAAGATACCGGAGAAATAAGTACAAAAAATACTAACAATAGCGCTTTTATTGAATTATTTCGACACATGGCACTCCCCATCTCATAAAGTTATATCCTTTTTCAAAAATGCAATTACAGAGGCTATTAGTGATACAATAGAAAATGATATGAGAATCACCAAATTTGGCCAGAATTCAGCAGCCCAATCAGATAAGGTATAACTGGTATCAAAAATTCCTCCAATTGCTGAAGAAGAGCCAAGTGATTCTTTTTCAATATCCTGCATGCCTACTGTAAGTGCCGCATAATGGTGTTCCGGAATGAAATTTATATAATACAGAGTTTGCTCAGTTGCAATTTCAGCGCTGTCTGTCAATATGTATGATGATGTAAATATTAATTCAGCAAACAAGACCGTAATGACCAGCCAGATGGCAATGTTGAATAGTAATGATATGTTAGCTTTTTTTGCAATGATCGATATAGTCATTGATAATGCAAGGAAAAACAACACGTAGATGAAAGTTAAAACTACAAAGAGCTCTATTCGGATTATGTGTTGCATTGTTACCGGCAAACCGGAAACAATCAGCATAGCTCCTGCAGCAATATTTATTGAAATGAAGAGTATCAATAAGATGCAGGTAGCTAATCCTAGGATTTTTCCCAATATTATATTGTCCCGGAATAGTGGGTGAGTCAATAATACATTCATAGAATTGGATTTTATTTCTTTAACAATTGCATCGAAACCAAGAACAATTCCAATAATGGGCGCAAATCGTCCAACGACGCTGGAAACTCCCTGAAATCCTCTCATGACGTCGGGCATCCCCAGTACAGTTGAAGTATATTCAACTTCCATTCCTTTTACATATGACCATGCAAGAATTACTAATGTGAATGTGGCAACAAAAGAGAGGAAGATCGGGCTTTTCAAATGATCAACAAACTCTTTTTTTGCTATTAATGTTGCATTGTGAATATTGATTGACATTGGATCCGTCTCCTTAGATGTCCTCTCTCAAAAATGAAATATATGAACCAACAAGCAAAATTACAGGAAGTACAAGTAGAATTATTATATTTTGCCAATAGTATCCAATTAAGTAGGATATGGAATGTTTTGTATCAAGAAAACCATGTACATCTCTTTCAATATGGAATGTGCCGTAGCTTAAATCCAGAGATCCCACAGTAACTTCTGCGAAATGATGGATGGGGGATATATTAAAAAGCAAGGCACCTGTGGAAAAGAACTTGTCCGTCATTTCAAACATGGATTGACCTGTTATGACAGACGATAGCATTATGATTGTAGGACCTAAAACAAAGCACATGTTTATCCATACAATAACACCCCATGCGAGAGATGTGATCTCTGTCTTACACCGTATTGATGTGAATAGACCAAATAAAGCAAAAGTCAAAAGATATAGGTATCCAAAAATTCCAAAAATCATCAGGCGTGAAAGTGCTTCAAATTGTACAATTTTCCCGGAAACTAGAAAATCAGATGCTGTGATAATCATCATGGACAGGAGCACAACCAAACCAAGAGTTATGCCTATTCCAAGGAATTTGCCTGTTATGATGTTGTCGCGGAATACCGGATGTGTAAGAAGTACATTCAAGCTTCTGCTGTTCTTTTCTCGTATGATAGCATCGTACCCCAGAGCAATAGCCAAAAGTGGGAAAAAAACACCAAATGTTTGTGCAATGTCTCCAAACGTGTTATTACCTTGCGTATATACAAACAATGTAATCATGAAGATGGACATTAGCACGAGAAAACTGGGCTCATGCAATTTATCTGAAAATTCCTTTTTTGCAATTATTAGCACAGCATTTTTATTTGTCATAAAAAAACCTCTTTTTTTGTAGCATCCATGCACCCATCAAGCAGAAAACAAATTGAAAAAGACGAAAGGATGGACTCTGTTTATTTTCAGTTCCATTGGCCAATGAGTCATTTAGAACGGGTGTTTCGTTCAAATCTTTTTCATTATTGATCTTAGTAGGATTATCATTTCCGATAATCTGACTCACAGCCATCTCTTCCCATCCATTTGCAATATCTTGATCATTTAAAGAGATCAGATGGGGGCTTCCATGCATATTCCCATTTTCAGAAAAATGAATAAAATCCACTGTCAATATATTTCCATCTGGACTCCATCCATCTAAAAAATCATGCCTGCCTCTTAAAGATGGTGTCAATTGGGTTAGATTTGTACCATCAGAATTGATTATAAAAAGTGGAGCTGCAACGTGTTTTGCCTTCTTGAGAGAGGGTTCCATATCTATTAAATCCCCATTCTGGTACAACGCTGATGTGAAAGCAATACGTTCTCCAGTTGGGCTTATCGAAATTTGTTCCCATTCATAAGTATCCCATATGTGGTGAGTTGTCAGTCCAATATCTGCTATAAATGAAATATTTGTACCATCAGTATCTATCGAGTAAATTTTGTTCTCGTTTTCAAGAAAGAGTATTTTAGTTCCATCAGGGAACCAACGAGGTTCAGTTGCATTGCCTTCGTACAGAAGACGTTTACTATGATCATTTCCTTCAAGAATGTATAAACTTCTATTTTTATTTATTAGCATGGCTGAACCATTAGGTTGCCAGCTTCCAACATATGTTTTTGTAAGGGTTGACCCATTAATATTTGATATATAATGATGATATTTATCATCCACTGAATATATGGGGAATGTCATTTTTTGTTTGTCGGGACTGAATGAAACAATTCCATGTTTTTCTCCATCACTATCTGAAATAAAAGCCTGGACAGAATTACCTCTATCATCAGTAACCAACAACGAACCATCTCTTGTTAAGAAAAAGACCGTCGTAGAGTTATACCATACGAGTTTTCTTGCTTTAGCTCTCAATTCAAAAGAGTTTGTTCCATCTATGTTTTCAATCCACAGATTTCCGAGAAAATTATCCGGATCTTCATATTCAAAAGCTACTTTGGTACTATCCGGACTAAATGTTAAATCCCTGTACCGGACTCCCCCTCCAAGATTGTTTATTGCTTTGTCAAGAGTGGTTTTGTTTTGGGAACCGATTACTCTCATATCGGTGCCATCCGGATCACAAATTATATAATTACTGCCGCCTGTCCCCTTTCCCTGTCCCCATTTTGAAACTGAGAAATAAATTTTGGCTCCAGAGGGAATCCATCCAATGAATGGGGACAAATAATTACTTTCTTTCTCTGTAATTCCATAATCAATTTCTCCGAATGCTCTGTTTTCAATATCTATCAAATAATGTTTATTGATTCCTTCAAACATTGAAATTGATTTATGTGATCGGACGAGCAAGTATCTCCCATCTGGACTCCATTCTGCAGGGGATGAACTAAATCCTTCTTCAGTTTGAATCAAATCATTGATTTGGATGGAGCTGATGGCATTATTACTCGAGCTGGATGATGCTGACACTAATCCAACCATAAAAATTACTATGAATAGAATTGACATACTTTTAATCATTTTAAGCGATCCCATTGGAAATTAAATTTGTCACATCCTAAAAAATTAGTTCGTTCTGGTTTAGTTCCAGAACGAACAATGCTATTTTAGTTTCTGTACACAGTGAAAGTATAGGCTCTATCTTCGAGATCACCAGTAATTTTCACATATGCAGGTGAACTGTCCAATGAGTAATCATATGCTGCGTTGTTGTTCTTTTCAAGACGTTGCATCAGATCTTTATCATTATCAAAGAGTTCTGCTTTCACGTTGTTGTTATATGATGTACTATCAAGGAACATTTCAAGATAATCTCCTGCATCTGGAGTTGTACTTTTCCACACATCAATATTGTCAACAGGACTTTCTGTCAGTTGTCCACTAACAAAATTGTAGCCATTATTCATGGTAAAACTCTTGGCTGTACTCCATGTACTTCCTGCATCAGGAGACTCTGCTGCTGCCACGCCCACCAATGCTACACAAACTGCAAGCGCTACCAGTATACTACTTATTTTTCTCATTTATTTTCCTCTTTGTTCAATTACTCCGGAGGAAAAGCTACGCTTATATAATGTAAACTACAAACCTAACCTTGCCTCTGGGCACGGGGTTCAGACATCACTGTAAGATTAAGCTGGACCCCCACTAACATCTTTACGATGTTGCAATATATTCTAGATAGGAGGTGGTATAAATATTTTCTAGCCATATCATCCAACTGAAAGAAAACATTTGAATCTACTCACTACGGGAAAAGTGATTTTTATGCTAGCATTAAATGGCAACAGTATCAAATCAAGAAAAAAGCAAGTGCAATGCACTTTCAATTAAATTGACAGGAACATTCTAAAACTTAAAATTGGGAAGCAGTAAGAGAAGTAGACCACACAAACTTGTAAACTAATCCATATGATCTTCTCTCTTCACAAGCCCCATTTGTTGACTGGGAACCTTCATAATTCCCGATCCATTCAACTCTGTATTTGCCAGCACTTCCTACCTGACACTCCCCAGGCTTAGGTCTTACTTTGTCCTCATGAAACACAAAATCCCCGGAGATATCTATTACACCAAGGCTAACTGTTACTGATTTTTTATTTGATTTCATTTATTTTAGCCCTTATTTTATTCATATCAGGAGGGAAAGCTATGCATATATTGTTCCAACTGAAAAACTTACTCTACCCTCTAGCATAGGATTCAGATATCACTGTAAGATCAAAACAACCACATAATCAAACTGTTTTATTTCAGTTGGACGATATGGCCATAAAATTTATATTCTGCTTTTTTCACATAAAATATTAATAAGGATATAGGAGAAAATTTATGATCAAGAAAATAGGATTATTGCTGATTGTGATGATAGTTTCGATATCATTAACCGGAGCTACAGCCAGCCAGAATGATGAATATACAATTGTACCTGTCAAGTCAGACACTACAATCACGCCAAGATGGGTGGCTGACACCATCGCACAGGGAGAAACAAACTGGCATGATAAACCAGTCAGTTCTTACACAACTTCCCTGCACATAGATCTGAATTGGGGTGACACGAGTGATTCACTCAGGTTAAAAGTGTACACTCCGAGTAACCAGTTGATCGGGACATTCTATGACAGTGCCGACGGTGCTATCGATGGAAGAATTAATATTGAAATAAGAAATTCAAATGGAATTGAACTCGGAACATGGCATGCTGAGGTTTACGGCTATAGTGTCACAGGTACAGAAGATTATTATATCTGAAAATTGTTTCCATTGTTATGAGAAATTTATGGATTCCATTTTTGATTTTTATACTCGTTTGCAGTCCAGCCTTGGCTAGTGCAAGCGAGTATGAAGTAGTTCCATATACGGGTCCAGAAAGAGGTATGTATGAAGGTGGTGGTTTCACCGGCACCTTATCTTTCTGGGAACTACCGTTATCCCTTCAGGTAGTCTACATCTCCGGGTTATTGGGTGCCTCGCTAGCTGTCTACAAATTTCTTCCCCTCCTTTTAGGAAGGATAAGGCAAAAATGTGAAAACACCAACAGGGATCGAATTCTTCACTACATAACAGCTAATCCCGGAAGCACAGTAACTGATATAGAAAAGGCCCGGGAGATGGAAAGAAGCACTATAAGATATCACTTGAAAGTGCTTCAATTATACAACAAAATAACCCGATTTGAAAAAGGAAAATCGGTATTGTTTTTTAAAAATTCTTATAAATACACCGACACAGAACAAAAAATTGCATTCTTTCTGCGAAATAACACGGGAAAATCAATTTTGATTTCCATTCTGCATAAACCGGGAATGACAAATCAGGATCTCACGAAGACATTTAATCTAGACAAAAGCACCGTGCACTGGCATATTAATGACATGCACAATGAAGGACTTATACATTTCAAGAACGATGGAAAATACAAAAGATGTTTTATTAATCCGGCAATAGAAGCAGATGTGGAAAGAATCATATCGGAATCCGAACCTGGCATTTCAGCAAGCTAATCGTCTTATCTTGATTTCAGAATATAGTCCAGTATCAAATAAATGGAAGGTGATGCCAGCCCTTCTTTTCTCCTGTACCAGACCATAAATGAAACATGGGCAAACGTAACAAAGAACGCCGGAATGAATATTCCCATCACATCATCGTAATGTTCTTTTTGGTTTTGGAGATATGACCTGAACATCGCTTTCTACTCCTTGCCGATAACAACAATCCAATAATGAGCATTATTGAGGTAAAACCTGGTGAAGAAGTATATTCTAGTTCATCTTCAACAGGGCGCTCCTCCCATTCAAATACTACGGGAACTTCATTTATGCCTGCTTCCTGTTCAAAGTGGCTGTCTATTGTCTGATATATTTCATCAATTACGGACTCATTTACTTTTTCCGGGTTTTCTGAGTCCAGACCCACAGACAGATATCCATTAATGCTTACCCCATAACCTATCACAGGCCCGCCAAATTCAGCAAAAAACGGGTCCAGTTCCCTGCCCTTGGAATTGCCAAGCAGATCCGTCCATCTTCTTTTTTCACTTTCCTGCTTGATTACGGGCATTGTCCCGTAGGCAGCGATAAACGATGGATTGCTTTTAGCCTCCTCAAAGATGTCCGGACCATAGTCAGGTAAAGGCATATCTTCCTCATCCTGTGCCCACATAAAGACCACGGGTATATCACTTATCCTCCCTTCCTGCTCACAGTGCTCATCTATTTTCCGGTAGATTTCATCAATTTCTGACTCATTCATTTTTCCCTGATAAGCAAAACCCAGATGCACTATTAAGAATTCATTATTAGAACCAATACTTTTTATAGAACTGTCAATCGTGTACGTTGACGCAGTTAAAGAAACCCAGCACTTAGTAACCGAATTTTTCCATTCCTGATCAGTTATTTCGGGAAAATTACCCCTGCTGGCTACGAACAGTGAATCATTCTTATACTCTTCAAAATCGGAACGAGAGGTATTTGAATCGGTATTTTCTGAATCATTTAATTCGTCATCAGCCGCATTTACAGTATCAAATGATAAAAAGGAAACTAATAATACAAGTATTAGAATTTTACCAATTTCTTTTCTCTTTAGCATTTCATACCCCACAATTTACAAGATATTATTAATGTTTGTTTAAAAAAAGTGTGTCAAAATGAGAGCCTCTGTCAGGTTCAGGCTTAGATTGAATCGGCTTTATCAATATAATCAAAAGAGACTTCAATAACTCTTTCATTTTTTCTTAGTTCTTCTTTGATTTTCTCTTTGTTTTGGTTCATCCATTTTTCATCTTCAAATACAACGTAACAGTTAATTCTTTTTTTAAGGCAAAGGTTTTGTTTTTCCAGTATAATCAGAAAATCTTCCTCTTCAACAAGTGTATCCCAGATACTGACAATAAAGTGCTTCCCCTTTTTAGTGTCGGTTGATGCCTCAATCCAATTTTCTGCCTGCCTAAGTTTATTTCTTTTATAAGTATAGTTATTTTCATCTATTTCTACATAATAACTGTTTGCAATGTAATCAATATTGTATTCAAGTCTATATTCCATTCCATGGGCAATTCTGTCAACAGTTGCAATTGCTTCCTTCTCTGTCGTGCTATCCGTAAAAGCCACATGTATTCCCCCGATGGAAATGATTTCATCTGCTGGGAACTCATTGGTTAAAGTGTCGGTGTTTACTCCTCCTATGATAACTGCGATACCAATGATAACTGCAATACTAATGCTTAGTAATACAATTATAATTATTTTATTAGTTTGAATTCTATTTTTAATATTGCTATAAAAAGAAAAGGGCATTTAATCCCTCACATATATGTAATTTACAACGCTTCCCCATGCTTCTAAATACTGGCTTCCTTGTCCCAGTGGCGACGGGTCATTGATGGCCAAATACGCGGGGTAACCATTGTCCAGATATCCAGTACACACACGTGCATGGCCAGTCACTCCACATCTTAAAGGTCTGCTATGATCAATTTCTGAAACAGCTTCAGAATATTGAGGGGATGTATCTTCTTTTGAGCCCTTTTTGTTTAACCCATCTGAGCTTTTGTAGTACGTCAGTTGCTCAGCAATAGTGCATCCTCCACCACTACCATCATCCATTATTCCATATATGTAGTCTTGAGTGTGCTGCACGCCATAATATGCTGCAATCATTTGTGCAGTTGCAGGTGCACAATAGAATGTGGTTTCTCCCCCATATAATGGTACGTTGAGAAACTTGCTAGAAGTTTTTGTGTAATCTGGTCTGAATATCTGATTTTTTGCAATATATTCAGAAGTACTGATTCCTTCTTTATTTGCGTTTTTTATCGCTTCAGTGAATTTATCACAATCATTCCATTTTTTTATATTGTCATCTACATCAATATCAGAAAGCTGTTCGTAAACTGACCATATACCATTCTCAGTTTCAGTTATTTTTTTATCTGGTACTGTTTCGAGGGTATGCGCATCAACAATAATTCGATGCATTTCACCCCGACTGTCTATAACAACCGACATCGCTCCAATTTTAGGATAGCTGTATAGTACCATCACAGTTGACGAGATTTCACAATTCGGATATTCTTCCATACCAATTTCAATTGATTTCTTCAATGCTTCTTCTACTTTCATGGGTATAGGATTGAACTCAAAGGTGAGCACTGAAGCTCCCAATTTTTTATTTGCTCCCACTTTCATTTTCCCAATTACATTTTCTTCCTTTTTTACTGAGAATAGATAGTATAACTTTGTACCGTTAATGTCATAAAGTTCAAGCGGTTTTGGATCAATTGATGCTCCATTCCACTTTTCAAATCCTGGCGTATTCTCAGCTGTAAAGTACATCGTATATGCATTCGCATGTTCTAAAGTTTTTTCTACCGATACACTGTTTTTATCTTCTGGCTGTGCACCCATTGCTGGCACAATTGCACTTATAAGCAACAAAGACACAAGCAGTGTACACAATCCCAACTTTATACTTGGTTTCATTCATTTCACCTTTGTTTTGCCCCAAAAGGCTAATCAAATAAGTTTTAAGTAATCTAAAAACCAATATCAACATACCTTTGGGCAATTCTAGGATTCAACCACTTTTCTTGCAGATTATGGTTGAACTTTATAAAATTCATTTGTTATTTTTATATAAATTTTATGACCACATCATCGAACTGAAAGTGAACAGTTGGATCAAACTCCTATTTTTTCAAAAAGACATGGCAGAAATCAGGAAACCTGCCCGACATCCGGCTTTGAAGCCGACTAACAAAAAAAGATCATCAATTACAGAAAGACTGGGAAAACTCACTTCACCAGCCGATCCTTGGCATCCCGGACCTCATCCAGCAGATCCAGCCGACCTATCCTCTCAAGACGCTCATATATCAATTCCCACGCGCAATCCTTTTCGGGATCTACCTCGCACTTGCCTTCCATTGAACCGCCACACGGACCGTTAAGCAATTCCTTCGGGCATTGTGCTGTGGGACAGATGCCACCAAAATCGGCAATTGTACACTGACCACACATGGCACACAGATGATGGATTACCTTATCTCCTGTCATGGCACCCAGTGATTCGGTGTTGTTGGCAGGATAAACATCCACATCCACAAAGCCTGCAATGTTCGAAGTGCCGCTACCACATGCCATTACAAGAACAGCAGTAGCATCACCGATGTTCGGAGCAAGTTCCTGAAGGTACTCGCAGGACCGGACACTGCATGCGGCTTTTGCAACAATCCCACCGACAACGTTTACTCCGGCCTCTTTAAGGTTAGAGGATATTTCCTCGACCTCCGGCTCTCCTCCAACATGCTGCTTGGCAGCGCATACACTGCAGCCTACAATAAAAACGGCCTCTTTGTCCATCAGCATCCCAAGGATCTCGCTAAAGGGTTTGGAAGATGAGATTATCATGATTACCTCAGATAGCAGTATTCCACATCGGATTCCTGTTTTAATGCTTCTTTGATCATCTTTGATATCAGCGGAAGGTTTCTTGCCTGGCATTCGAGCTTATCGGTAAGTTTTCTGACCTGGAGGAATGTGCCCATTACAATGACATCGGTCTCCTCGGTCTCATGAGAGACAGCATCACGTTCAAGCGCTGCATCCTCGCCACGTGCCAGGATTTCCTGCTTTATTATCAGGGCCTCGGTGGTGGTGGTGATGTTATTGACCCTCAGTACACGGTTCACGGTATTGTTCTTCATGATAGTGGAACCCGTACCTGTCACACCGATATTCCGCATCGCAAGAGCTGCATCATCAGGGTTTGTGATGTCCAGCACACTTACCTCGAAGCCGTTCTCTTCCACGACCGGCTGCCTGCTGCGTATGGCGGCGTTTTCGCCGCATATATAGCTATCGAATGACATTATTTCATGCTGATAGAAATTAGCGAAGTACTGACATTGAATAGCAGGTAAAGGGGAACTTGTGAAATAAGATTAGATTTTGTTTTCTTTAACAAGTGTCCAATAGTGATGAGCAGTTGCTGTTAATCTACAGGACTTTGAGTTAATTGCTGCATAATACATATGTTCTTCTCCAACTGGTTTTACAAGCCCTTCTGATTCATATTTCTGAAGATGTTTGTAAATCTGGCAATTTGCATCAATTTTAGATTCTTCGGTAAATTCATATGTGGGGTCAAGATAAAATTCATCTTCAGGTTCTGGGAAATAATCAGTGGTTTTTCTGAGTATTTCAAGAGGTATTTTTGGATTTACAGTCCTTAAAGGAATAAATCTGGATATATTTGTTTTAAATACGGGTCTTTGGTCCCATGCTCCTAATGCTGAGTCTACATATGCATAAACACTACCAGGGGTTATACGACCTTGAATATCAGCAGCAGCTCCTTGTAATGCATCAATTACTAATGATGTAAATACTCCTGAACCATCAATTTCAACTACAGATATCTGCTCTACGGTGGTGCAGCTGGTTTATGAGGAGAAATTCATGTGAAAATATAAAAGAGGAAAGAGATATTAAGAGAACTTTTCTTGGTTTTTGGATTGTCTTAATATAAATGTTTTTTATTTTCTTATTTTGACTAAGAGCAACATGGACAAAATAAGCATTATTGAAGCGAAACCAGGAGTTTCCTCAGTTGCCATTTCTGTCCATATAAAGACAACTGGAACATCAGCTACTCCCTCTTTTTCACATTGCTCGTCTATTACCTGGTAAATTTCATTGATAACTGACTCATTTATCTGTTCTGGTGTGGCTGAGTTGCAGCCTACTTCTAAATAACCATTAATGCTAGTCCCAAAACTTAGTACCGGACCTCCAGATGCGGAATAGTATTTGTCCATTTCTTTGTTGTTTATGGAACATTGAACAAGTTTGTCAGTCCATTCAAGTTTCTCTTTATTATCAATAATTGTGGGCATTTTTCCGCGTACAGATATAAACCCAGGCTCATTTTGAACTTCTTTAAAAATATGGGGGCCGTAATCTGGTAATTTGAGATTTTTTATATTTTGTGTTTCATTAGCTGCAGCATCTGAATACCCAAACAATAGCAAAATAATTAAAAGCATAATACCTGTGTTTTTTAAAAAATTTGTCATTTGCTCACAACCGGGAAATTTACTATGTGGTTATAATGATAAGTAAAACTTCTGTAAGAATTTTGTACTATAAAAAAGCAATAGCCAAATCATTTTTAAAATAATTTGACTATTGACTGTCTATTACTCCTTAAGCATGTATTGGCGTTACATCTAAGTCATTCATCACTCCACTGATTGGTGAAAATGAAGCGTATCCATTGTAACGTCCTCGATGCACACCATGTAGAACCACTTTACCAGTGGGTGTTGTTATGAACACAGGTCCTCCACTGTCCCCATCATCTGAATTGTATGTTGCACTAAATTGCTTATAAAGGGTTCCAAAACTTTGGCTAGGCTGAGTTTGGTACTTAGCTGTAACAACACCTGATGTCAAACCGCTTTCTTTTCCAGACTTATAGACCATGCTGCCCAATAATGGATCAGTCTGATCATATACATCCTTTACAACATTGCTATCTGTATAATATATTGATGGATCTACATTGCTATATTCTACCCAAGCTGCATCTGAATAATATCCACCTATGTCAGTGACATCTCCAACTGGAAGTAAGTACTGGTATATGTTTCCTCCAATTCCTCCTGCATTAAGTGCAGCATGTCCTGACATTACATATCCTTCATTTCCATTATCGTCAACAGCTGCAAAGGACAATGTAGAACCTACATTCAATATACGTGTTATTTTTATTCCACCTATAAGAGGTCTCCAATAAGATGATCTTGATTCTTCAATATCTTCTCCTCCGGGCACGGGGCTTCAGTTATTCCGTCAAGACTAGCTGAACCCCCACTAACATCTTTATGATGTTGCATTATGTTCTAACCAAGTCACATTATAAATATTCTCTGGCCATATCATCGAACTGAAAGTGAACAGTTGAATACATAGGAATATCCTGTTTTTACAGGAAAGATGTGGCAGAAATCAGAAGACTTGTCCGACATCCTACTTTGAAACCGATCAACAATAACCCACATCAAATTACAAAAAAAGAACTCACTTCACCAATCTATCCTTGGCATCCCGAACCTCATCCAGAAGGTCCAGCCTGCCTATCCTCTCAAGACGTTCATAGATAAGTTCCCACGCACAATCCTTTTCGGAATCGACCTCGCACTTACCGTCCATGGAACCACCGCAGGGGCCGTTAAGCAATTCCTTCGGGCACTGTGCTGTGGGACAGATGCCGCCAAAATCAGCAATCGTACACTGACCACACATGGCACACAGATGATGGATGACCTTATCTCCGGCCATAGCACCCAGCGAGTCAGTATTGTTGGCAGGATAAACATCCACGTCCATAAAACGTGCAATGTTCGAAGTACCGCTGCCACATGCCATCACCAGAACAGCAGTAGCATCTTTGATGTTCGGGGCAAGCTCCATAAGATACTCGCAGGAGCGGACACTGCATGCGGCCTTTGCAACGACTCCCCCGATAACGTTTATTCCGGCATCAGAAAGGAGAGATACCATCTCTGCGACCTCGGGCTCACCGCCTACGTGCTGTTTGGCGGCACAGACGCTGCACCCTATAATATAAACGGCATCCTTGTCCATGAGCATTTCAAGGATCTCATTGAAAGGTTTGGAAGATGAGATTATCATTTTGTATCACTGATAACGGTAATTTTTGTGCTTAGAGCTTTTCATATATAGACAACAAAGAATGAATAAAGTTGTTGGTAAAAGGATTCGATAAAAAGGGAAATAAACTTCTCATTAGAGCATTTTGTCACAAGAGACACATTAAGAAGAATAACTTAAAGCTTGAATAATTTGTGCTGATTGTAATTCAAACCCACTACTAGTGGAAATTTTATATTTTTTGAATTAATACATGCATGATGATAAATATTCTTTGATTTTAATAATGATAGTTTACAGACTGGTGAATAACAATGGTGAATAACAACAAAAAAGAAGCTGTTTGGGAAAAGGCAAAGAAAATAAAAGGAAAAGACCCCAACAAATACCGAAAAGATCCGTATGGAAAAACAATGTATAAAGCTTCACATGGGAAAGACTCCAAGATGGGGTGGGATGTGGACCACATAAAGCCAAAATCAAAAGGTGGATCTGATTCTACAATAAATCTACAAGCTCTTAACACATCAATAAACCGAAGCAAAGGAAATGATGAAAGGAAAAGAAGCAGACATTCAAAAGCGAACAAATAAAAGAGACTGGATGGCTGCGCTAAAGAACATCAATGGAGTATATCTGATAGTGGATAAAAATAATGGAATGATGAACTTACAAAATTGATCAAAGAAAATGGTATTGATTATGCAAGGAAAAACTTCCAGTTTTCTATTTTAGAATATCGCTCGATGAAAACAGATGATAAAATTATCATTGAAAGAGAACAATACTGGAAGAGGGCTCTTTTATCAGGCACATTTGGATATAATAAAAATTGAGTTGTTATCATAGTGTTATTATTTTTTTGCCTTTACAAAGAATAACGGTATTCGAGGTCCGATCCCTGATTCAGTGCATCCTTTATCATCTTTGAGATAAGCGGAAGGTTCCTTGCCTGACACTCAAGCTTATCTGCAAGTTTTCTTACCTGTAGCAATGTACCAATGACAATGACATCGGTCCTTTCGGTCTCATGGGACACTGCATCCCTTTCCAGTGCTGCATCCCCACCCCTTGCAAGGATCTCCTGTTTGATTATCAGCGCCTCTGTGGTTGTGATATTACTGATACGCAGCACACGGGATACCGTCTTGTTCTTCATTATCTTGGAACCTGTGCCGGTAACACCTATATTTCGCATGGAAAGAGCTGCATCGTCGGGACAGGTAATGTCCAGAACGCTGACCTTGAAACCGCTTTCTTCCACAATGGGTTGTCTGCTTCGTACAGCGGCTGCAATTTGAACCACATCGGAGGTCTCTGCAACATCGTGGGTACGGATGATGTGTGCACCTTTCTGCACAACGATCGCGGCTGCTGCCAGACTTCCATAAAGGCGCTCAGCTGCAGGCTTGTTGAGCAGATCACCAATGAAGGACTTGCGTGAAATCGCTGCAAGCAGGGGTTTCTCGAACACCTTCAGGCGTTCGAACTGGTCGATGGTCTCAAGGTCATACATCGCGGATTTTTCCGGCACCCATTTACCGATGGCAGGGTCCAGTATGAGCTGATCTGTATCGATACCCCGTTCTTCAGAGCGAATGAGGATATCGTCAAGGGACTGCATGATAGCATCCATTCCCAGCGGATCACCGGGAAGTTTGCCCGCTGCCATCACAACTGCAGGACAGCCATGTTCAGCGACAACATCAAGCATACCGCCATCGGTTGCAAAACCTGCGACATCGTTCACCACATCAGCGCCGCTTTCAATGGCCTTTTCCGCAATATCTGCAAACACGGTATCCACCGAGATCATAGCATCAACGTTGTCCTTCAAAAGTTCCAGTGCAGGAAGAAGGCGAGCACATTCCACTTCCTTTGTGATGGGGTCAGCAAGCGGCCATGTTGACCGTGCACCAAGGTCAATAATTGTTGCACCCTCATCCATCATCTTATGAGCAACATCAAGAAGAGAATCCGTATCAACTACGGAGCCCTTGTAAAAAGATTCGCGGCTTAGGTTTATAACACCCATTAAGCGTACGGGGTGCTCATCACCTACCTTCAAGCCACATATGTCAACATCAACGACCATTGTATAACCAACAATTATGAGTTTTCATCGATTATATATAATTCGACTGAAAAAGAGAAAAGA
>NZ_JAUVEY010000126.1:0-6477 GCF_030594565.1 Methanococcoides sp. | reverse complement strand
AGGACGGTCTTCTGTAAGGGATCTATCTATGGCATTAGCCACCATTTCAACGTCATCTGGATGGATGAGACTGGCATAAGTGCGGACGGAACTCCCAATGAGGTCCGATGCTGGATAACCACTTATCGAAGTTATTTCTTTACTAATATACTCCATGGTATAATCCGCATCATATTTGCAACGATATGTTGCACCCGGAATGTTCGCAACCAATGTCTCAAAACGATTTTCTTTTTCCTGAAGCTCTTTTTCTGCATTTTTTTGCTCAGTGATATCGCGGACAATTCCCTGCATGATATTTTTATCTTCATCGATAACTGAAACGCTTACCTCAACATCAATAATGCTACCATCAGCTTTCTTGAAACGAGATTCAAATCTGGACGAACCGTTTTTAATAACATCATCCAGATGTTCTTTTGCCTCGTATTCAAGACCATCAGGAAGTAGAACCCGAAGATCTTTGGTTTTGAAAACATCCTTTGAATAACCAATGAGTTCACATGCTTTGTTGTTCACATCGAGAATAGTACCATCAAAAGTGTGAATGAAGATCGCATCGTTCGAGTTCTCGAACAAGGACTTGAAACGATTTTTCCTATCAAGCAAAGCATTCCTTGCTTCAACATATGCACTTATGTCCCTTGTCCTACCCTGAATACAGATAGGAAGCTGGTTTTCATTGAGAACTATCTTGCCGGTAATATCAATTGGAAGCAAAGTACCATCTTTGCGGATAAGATCCGTTTCAAAGGCAACACCTTCGCCTTTTTTACACTTATCACTATTGACAAGGCTAATGACCATGTCAAATGCTTCCGGCGTAAAGAACATCGAAAGGTTAGAACCGATCACTTCATCTACTGAGTATCCTGTAACATCGAGCACTGAACGATTGACATAAGTAAAACACAAAGACATGTCCAGTTGCCATATGACATCGATCGTATTGTCAGCGAGGAGACGATACTTTTTTTCGCTTTCAAAAAGCTTATTATGAGTTGCCAGTTGCTCAGTTACATCCTTTATGATCACTATAAGACGGTCTTTGCTTTCAGGAACGAATGTAGCTTCAAGATCGTGCAATTCTCCCCCTAACTGAAGTTGATATTGCATATCGCCTGTGATCATAACGTCTTTGATGCAGCTTTTTGCTTTCTCGGAAACGTCTGAAGGTAAAATATCACTTATGTTCTTGCCCATGAAATGTTCAGGCTCTACGAGTAATTGCACGCCTTCAGAAGAGTTGTAGCTTAATATGGCTCCATCTGCACTTACATGAAATAATATAAGATTTCTTGTCACCAATGATCCATCCAATATCAATTACTGTTAGAGAACATAGTTAACCACATATAATATCAAAATTTAAACCTACATTAGTAGTAGATCAAAATTTAGATGTACCATATGTAATATTATTCACATAATATATTAGGACATGGGATAACAATTTAAAATACCTCAAGAGACCTAAAAATAGATTTTAAAGTCTATAGTAATGTATCTAGTGTTTTAACTAATAGCACTATTCAAATCACTCAACCAAATGACAATATGAGGTGAACAAATGCTAAGTGAACTTGTTCTCAGGACCAGATCTTATAGAAGATTTAAACAGACTGAGGTTATATCAAAAGAAATGTTAACAGAACTTGTCAATATTGCAAGAGTCTCAGCTTCAGCTACCAACAGCCAGCCACTGAAATATATAATTTCATCCGATCTGAGAACAAACGCAATGATATTCGAACAGCTTGGATGGGCAGGTTATCTTCACGAATGGAAAGGACCTGCGGAAGGAGAAAGACCAGCCGCTTACATCATTATACTCGATGATACGAGGATAAGACCCGATGCAAGATATGACGCAGGAATTGCTTTACAGAACATTCGCCTTGCGGCCATGGAAAAAGGTATTGGAAGCTGTGTCATTGGTTCTGTTAACAGGGAAGTGCTGAGAGAAGAACTTGATGTGCCTCCCGAACTCGAGATAATGCTTGTACTGGCAATGGGCATCCCGGCAGAAGAGATCGTTCTCGAGGAAACCGGAGAGGAACATGATATTAGATACTGGCGTGATGAGAACGGATGCCACCATGTTCCAAAGAGAGAACTGGAGGAAGTTCTGTTTAAAGTATACTGAAATAAATGCTGATAGAAAACAATAGAATATATAAAGAAAAAGACAGTAAGTAAAGCACTGATAGAACATATCCCATGAGATAGAGCTATCACACTTTCAAGATCACGGATGTGGAATAGATGGATGAGAAATTTATCAGATACCATGCAGATACAAATACTTACATTATCCGTAGGAAAGCCTTCTTTGAAAATAGCATCAAGATAGATGGCAACATGATCGTAGGGTCTGGTGCGAACTTCTGGAAAGATCTGGAAGTAAGTGGATCCCTACAGCTTGGAAAAGAATCATTTGTTAAAGGTAATATCAAAGCAAATGATGCCCTCATAAGCGCACGTTGCAAGATAAGTGGGAACATTGAGATTGTAAATGATCTTACAATGCTTGACAACGTAAAGGTTGGAGGATCGGCAATATGTGGAAATGAAATGTCCATCAGACCAGGTTGTCAGGTAAAGTTCGTTAAAGCTGCTACTGCTTTAGAGCTTATAGGAAAGGTCGATATAAAAGAGATAGAATCCGGAACAAAGCTTATTGTTCGTTCCGAGATGTGATACACTTTTTAAAGTTAGTTACGTCGCTCCTCTGCCAGCATTTTCAAAAGCTGGTTACGTAACTCATTTGCCTCGGAACTTGTCCTTTCCCTAGGTCTTGGAAGATCAACGTTTATGACTTTCTTGATCCTGCCAGGTCTTGCGCTCATCACAACGATCTTGTCCGCAAGGAAAACCGCCTCGTCCACACTATGAGTCACGAAAACGATTGTTATCTGGTACTTTGCCCAAACCTGAAGCAGCTCTTTTTGCAAGGTGTTCCTTGTCTGTGCATCCAGAGCCCCGAACGGTTCGTCCATTAGAAGGACCTTGGGTTCGTTCGCAAGAGCTCGGGCAATGGCCACCCTCTGTCGCATTCCACCGGAAAGTTCATACGGATAACTGTTCCGGAACTGTTCAAGCCCTACGAGCTTTAAGTATTTTTCAGCTACTTCAAGTGTTTTGTTCTTGGAGATACCCTTCATTTGAGGCCCAAAGGTAATGTTCTGGATGACAGTCCTCCAGGGGAAAAGAGAATACTCCTGAAATACCATCCCTCTTGTCGAATCCGGAATGGTTATGTCCCCACCATCGAGGGTTATCTGTCCCTTATCCGGCATTTCAAGTCCTGCGATGGTCCTGAGAAGTGTTGTTTTTCCACAGCCCGAAGGACCTATGAAACAGACAAATTCCTTGTCCTTTATTTCAAGGTCAACATTATCAAGTGCAAGGGTGGACTCACCATCCTCTTTCTCAAATGCCACCGAGATACCGGAGACTTTAACTTCACCCATTATACCACAACTCCTGCACGCCATTTAAGAAGCTGCCCATCGACATACCACCTGAACAGCCTGTCAATGAAAAGACCCAGGAAACCTAGTATCAGCATATAGACAAGAACGAAATCCATCTGGTGCAGGTAGTAATGCCACCAGATCTTGTAACCAAGCCCGTTCGTACTTACGCCGAACATCTCCGCTGCAACCAGACACATCCAGCCCACACCCATGGAAATACGGATGCCTGAAGCAATGGAAGGCAGGGCAGACGGTAATGCAACGTAGCGTATAAGTGACCCACTGCTCATGCAACCCAGCACTTTGGCAGCTTCCACATAGACCTTCGGAACGCTTTTGAAGCCATCGAATGTGTTGATGATAACAGGGAAGACCGCCCCTACAAAGACCACGAATCCCGCCGAAGTGTGGGTCAGACCGAACCAGACTATGGCAAAGGGGATCCATGCAAGTGGCGGAATAGGACGGATTATCTCGATAAGAGGGTCCAATGCACGGTTCACAATCTTGAACCAACCCATGACCACCCCTATGGGTATACCTATTAAGAGTGCAGAAAGAATTCCAATTCCAAAATGAAGCAGACTTATTGCAAGATCAGTGAAGAGGATACCCCCTTCAATGATTCTGATAAAAGCGAACAGAACATCAGTAAAGCTTGGCAGGATAAACTTATTATTTACCACGAGGTCTGCTACCAGTTGCCATAGAACAATGGCCATTGTAACGGATAATAGTTCAATTCCCCTTTCACGTAGTCCTTTTGTGCCGTGTTTACTCATGTTACCTCCCGAATTATGAGGGATAAACCTCAATTCCGGCGGTTAAATGTTCTGTTCATTAATGTATGTTGCTGTTTACTCTTCAGAGATCTTCTCGTAGAAGCTCACGTCAAATATATCCTCTTCTGTAAGCTGGCTGTCGATATAACCAAGCTCATACTGGAAGTTTGCGTATTCCACTGTGGACTCTACAAGCGGACGTGGGTCAGCTGACCAGACACCATCCCAGTTTTCAAGGGACTGAAGGACAGTCGTATTGTCAACACCCTGCTTGTTAGCATATGTATTCGCTGCCTCTTCGATGTTGATATTGTCATACTCTATAGCCTTGATGTGGGTCTTTACGATCTGTTCGACCAGTTCAGGGTTGTTCCTGATAAGGTCACCACTAACCACAAGCACACAACATGCATGGTCTGCAAGTATTTCCCCGGATGCGACAACTGAACGACCGGAACCTTCCGCTTCAATGAACGTTGGTGCAGGGTGTGGTAAGAATACACCGTCTACCCGACCTGCTGCAAGAGCAGCGGTTGCATCTCCCGGACCCATTGCGACAACTTCGACGTCTGTACCAGGTTCAAGACCGTTATCGACCAACCAGTTCTTGAAGATGGTATCCTGTATCGTTCCCGGTGGGAAAGTTGCTATCTTTAGACCTTTAAGGTCTGCAGGACCATCATACTTGAACTCATTTCTGAGCACAAGGTCAGAACCCTGTGTGTTCACTGCTGCGACGATCTTTGCATCAAGTCCGGTACTGAGTGCGGAAATAACAGGTGCTGCACCAACATATGCAACATCAATGTTTCCTGCGATCATTGAATGCATCTCAGGAGTACCTGTTGGGAACTCGAATTCATTTATGCTCATGATACCAAATGGTGCAAGGTCCTCATGCCACCAGCCCTTCTCAAAGGCGGTCATGTATGATATCTGGTGTGTGCTTGGCTGATAGCCAATGTTTATTTCTGTCAATGCTTCATCATCTGGTGCGGAAGTACATCCTGACAGGAATACTGCTGCAACCAGCATGATAGATATGAATGTAATTGCTGTGATTTTTTTCAGATCGATCCCTCCATTAATAAATATGTTACTATCATGCTATTTCATCGGAATACCCTATTTATAGATTGTCGTATCAACCGACATTATTTCCTAAAAGTATTAATACAAAGCTTAATATATCCTAAAAGAGTTAATACCCTTTATTGGAGGAGTGAGTACGAGCGTTGCAAATAAAGTGATAGATGCGGCTTTTGAGTCGGATGAAGCATTCCAGCACACATTGTTGAAAGTCATCAAGGAAGACCTTGAACTTACAGCCATTGAGTTCTCGGAATATGCGAACATTCCACCAAGCACACTTTATAAGCTCATGTCAGGAAACAGGGAACCGAACATGAGAACACTCCGTCAGATAGTTAAAACCATCAGGACCATCGAGGGTTCCGACAAGGGTGATTTCATTGCGGTTATCGCTGCACGTCCTGTGCTGGATAATATCAGTGAGACAAAGAGGAAAATAGGAGGGACGCTCTGCACCATCAGAGAATACTCCGCCACCACAATGGAAGAGGCTATCATCGCCGCTGTCCGTGCTGAAAGGGAAGGAGCGAAAGCCCTTGTATGTGCGCCCATAGTCAGCCCCACAATAGAAAAGATCATCCGTATCCCTGTTGCGACAATAATGCCGAAGAACAGTGTTATCGTGGCTATCGAGGCTGTTGCACGCAAGATAGAGTAAAGAACCTTAAAAGTTCTACTTTTTTTAATATATTGAAACTATGCGATCAGCTTTGCTTATCGTTAAATGAAAACAGATAAGAGCATAAAAAAAAGATGATGCCGACACCTTTGCCGGCAACATCATATATGTATCCTTACTTGCTCTTTGAAAGCAAGCTGGATAGCTTCTCAGAAAGTGTTGCTGCGGCTTCACTTGCTTTTGCCCCTGCGGTAGACACGGTCCAGCCGCCTGCGGTAAACAGATAGGCAGCTCCACCGAGAACTGCAATTGCTGCACCACCGAACAGGTAGGTAACTGCACCTGCACCCTTGACAACTTCAACTGTTGCGGTCATACCACCTACTTTCACAAGATAGGTTCCCGGTTCACCGGCAGTGTACACGAACTCTACCGGAGCGGATTCACCGACACCGAGCGAGATCTCCTGTGTAGCGGTAGTGTTGTCATTGACAATGAGCTCTAC
>NZ_JAUVEY010000199.1:0-2693 GCF_030594565.1 Methanococcoides sp. | reverse complement strand
AGGACGGTCTTCTGTAAGGGATCTATCTATGGCATTAGCCACCATTTCAACGTCATCTGGATGGATGAGACTGGCATAAGTGCGGACGGAACTCCCAATGAGGTCCGATGCTGGATAACCACTTATCGAAGTTATTTCTTTGCTGATATACTCCATGGTATAATCCGCATCATACCTGCAACGATATGTTGCACCCGGGATGTTCGCGACCAATGTCTCAAAACGATTTTCTTTTTCCTGAAGCTCTTTTTCTGCATTTTTTCGCTCTGTGATGTCAAAGATGATACCCTGAAGATATGTGACCTCACCCTTTGAATTGTGATAAAGCTGTGTCCTCTCATCCACCCAACGAACTTCACCTGACTTTGTCAATATCCTATATTCCTGGACGAAATCAGAATAAACACCTTCAGTTAATTTGGATATGCCTGCGCGTACCTGACTGATGTCGTCGGGATGTACAATATCACCGTAAGCAAGCTTCCCAGAAGTAAAATCTTCCACCGAGTAACCTAACATATCAATGTTCTTCGAAACGAACTTAACAGGCCAGTTTTCTTCAGCGCACCATAAGAACACAACAATAGGACTGGAATTAATGACCGATTCCAGTGTGCTCTTCATCTCCAGTGCACCATCCAGTAGGGCAATATCACCCATCTTCAATCCATTCATGTTTGAATATCTTCCTTAATTTCTCATGTATAATATGTATTCTCTTTCAAAATCTATCATATATATTCTTTAATATATACCTAAGCCATTGATATTTTACAACGGCATATGAATTTTACAACGGCATATGATTTTTCCAGTAGGAGCAGTAATATGCTTTTTAAAACCATATTGGAAAATATGTGCGCTGTCACAAAATACAAATGCTGTCTGTTGTACTCTCCATTACATGAAGCAAAATGCTATGGGTGATTCACCGTTTACGTTGAATGCTCATGTGATGGAGAGGTTGGAGGGAGGGGGATAATGGTTAAATAACATAACTAAAAATGTTAATAGTCGCAGAATACGTTTTTCATAGTAATAGGAAAAAGATTGATATGTTCAAAGCAACTGTAACTCCCGGATTCGGTGAGATTAACGGAATGAAAAATGCTAACAATAATGCCATATCTATATGGTTTGAGAAGGCTCGCAATCCTATATTCAGGCTGTTTATCCCTGACCTAGACCTAAACCCTGATAAATGGAAACTCATAATGGTCAGGGCTGAATTCGATTATGTCGGCGAGATGTTTTACGGAGAAGATGTCGAGATACGTACTTTCATCACAAGAATAGGAAACTCTTCATTCACAGTTGGACAGGAAGCCTGGCAGAATGGGAAACTTGGAACTAAAGGGCAAACTGTAATAGTTCATTATGATTATCTTTCCGACAAAACAATACCAATTCCAGCATCTATTAAAAAACTGCTTGAGGAACATATGGAAGCATCCGACAAAGCAAGTGAACTTTCAAATTGAAAAACTCAAACAAAATCTGTTTTTCTTTTTTTTGCTTCTCAATTGATAAGATCAAGCCAAGTTTACACATTGGAACTTATATTTCATAGTCTGTGGCTTATTTGTTTTATTTTGAAAGTTCCGTTTTTTACGAGTTACCTATATCCCCGAAATATCATACGAGGGGTATGAACTGAACCTCCAAGATCATATGAGATTTTCAAATAAGCAATTTTTTAAGAAGGTTGCATTTTTACTAGATACCTATTACCCCGAATGATTGTGCGAGGAATAAGATTCGAACTCGAACAATTATCAACATTTTCTAATCAAAACCTACACATTAATCATCATAATTCTCCACCCTCGCAAATCGTTTTAATACTAAAAGTGCAAATAGCAATCCATGTCCTACAGTTCCCATGCTGACGAGGACGACGATGTCGAGATCGAAGAAGAATATCTGGGAGATTATGCCAGTGTTCGGTCCATAGTCAAGGAAGCATTGCCGTTCCAGATACTTGCAACCATCGGTGGAGCGGTAGCTGGTTTTATTTTTGCGGGAATGACCAATGAACTGGAAATGATACCGGGTCTGATCGTCATAGCGCCTGCGGTTTTGGGAATGAGAGGGAATATATCATGCACCCTTGGTTCACGCCTTGGTAGTGCTATTCACATGGGTCTAATAACAAAGATCGAGAATAATCCGGAACTTACAAACAATATCTACGGGTCATTGCTATTGGGGCTTATAATGTCCATCGCTCTGGGAATTATCGGACATACAATGACAGTTCTGCTTGGATTTGAAAGTGCAGGTATTCTGGCACTTACTTCAATAGCAGTTCTTGCTGGCGTCTCATCAGGCATTATATTATCTGTTATAGCAGTACTCCTTGCTCTTGGTATGTTCAGGTTCGGATTTGATCCGGATAATGTTGTGACACCTTCTATAGCTACCATCGGAGATATCGTATCCA
Source organism: Methanococcoides sp. (assembly GCF_030594565.1). Classification (NCBI taxonomy): domain Archaea; kingdom Methanobacteriati; phylum Methanobacteriota; class Methanomicrobia; order Methanosarcinales; family Methanosarcinaceae; genus Methanococcoides; species Methanococcoides sp. The sequence continues at coordinate 250 of NZ_JAUVEY010000199.1, read as the reverse complement.
TGCTCATGCTGTTCCTTTCTGCAAAGGTGGTGCTGATGTTATGAGTTATTATACCGTTCGCGGAATTCTGTCAAGAGGGATGCCGATCCTCTTCTTCACATCTGTGCTTGGGGTTGTTACGGGTCAGATACTGAACTCGGAACTTGATAATCTGATATCCCTCCCGACCATACTTCTATTGGTACCTGCGCTCATTAAGATCGGCGGTGACACCGGAAGTATACTCGGTGCAAGACTTTCATCTGCTTTC
>NZ_JAUVEY010000119.1:0-6869 GCF_030594565.1 Methanococcoides sp. | reverse complement strand
ATATGGACATAATGCAACAATTTTTTTTAATTCACCCCTACCTTCAACATAATCAATGTCAAAAATTTCATGTGCTTCCAGCCATTTATTATCCCCTAATACTTCATATCTTGAAATGCCACATGCCCAACAACACTGATTGTTTTCTATATATGCAAGTGTTCTTTTTTGATCCCACCATTCTTTACCCTTTATGGTTCGTGGATTCAAACCATGCAATGGTTTTGGAAGAGTTGGATTATTAAGTATCATTGGATCTGTAAACAAAGGTAAACCCCACCGAGGGAATACGGGAACCGTCCACGTTTTTTCTTCATATAGGCGTTTAAGGTATTCGACATCTTCGATGCAATGTTTAATTAATTGCTTTAAAGTGGCCCGCTTTAAATTTATGTTTTCTTTTTTACAATTATAATGAGATTGCATCATTTCTTCTAATGATGGCCATTTTTTATTGTTACCATAAGGTCTACGAGCAATAATTGCTGAAAATACATCATATGAATCAAAACCAATAGGTTTTCTGCATCCTTTTCTGTCTTGATTTAGTCTCAATAAATCATTTTCGATATGATCTTTTTCTGGAATCTTCGACTTTTTTTTATGAGATTTTTTTACTAATTCTAGTCCATATTTTTCTAGAACAAAAAAGTCAAACCCTTCACCATTATAAGAAACGATATGCTTGTGTTTTTTTATTTCACTGACAAAATCGGTTGGCTTTTTAAACACCTGCATCTTATTCTTATCATAACTATAAATTACACCACAGCGGAATTTTCTTTCCCTTTTAGACTTCATGGAACGAATATCACCAAAATCGGTTTCTATATCAATAATTGCTACTCCTTTTCGTGTATTCCACAGATTGGTAACAAAATCGTTTGTAAATTCATGTTGGGAAATTTCGCTTTGAATTTTGATACTATCTGAAAATTTCATAGCAGATGTACAATTTTAAAATATAAAAATCATGTCGTGAAATTTTTTTCAAAACTGGAATTTCAAAGCGTACACTTTTTTGACGTTGTATATATCCCCGACTTGCTATGCGAGGGATAAGATTTGAACCCAATGATTCTCTAAATTTTAGAAGGGTTGCATTTTTCATCCTTACCTATATCCCCCAAAGATTGTGCGGGGGGAAGAGATTCGAACCCTTATATTTTGTTTAGTACAATCCCCCATACCTTAAAGATGTGGTATATTTTCACCGAATAGTTTAACCATCATTAATGGTCTGGAATTAAATATAGAACGATCCGAATCAAATTAAGAGCAATAAATGAAAAAAGATGTGTACGTATGCGGATTCCGCATACGTGCGATATTATCAGTTCTTGTCTACGAATTTTCTGTACAGGCGTGCCTGGAATCCGTGATATTTAGCAAACCCTTCTGCATCTTTCTGGTCGATGCTTGTGCCGTCAAAGGATACAAGTTCTTCTGAGTAAAGGGCATACGGGGATGTCCTTGCAAGAACGAGGACGCTACCTTTGAAGAGCTTCATTGTTACTGTACCTGCGACACGTTCCTGTGTCTTGTCGATGAATGCATTGAGGTCATCGTAGAGTGGTTCGTCCACGAGGCCGTAGTATGCAAGTTCAGACCACTGTTCATCAACTGCTGATTTGAACTTGAGTTCTGCACGAGTAAGCACGAGCTTTTCAAGGTCTTTGTGTGCTGCAAGCAGAACTGTTGCTGCAGGATGTTCGTAGTTCTCACGTGCCTTGAGTCCGAGGACACGGTCCTCGATCATGTCGGTACGACCTACGCCGTGTGTTCCTGCAATGACGTTCATCTTCTCGATAAGTTCGACACCGCCCATCTTCTGGCCATCGAGGGATACAGGTACACCGTTCTCGAATCCGATCTCAATGATCTGTGCATCGGGTGCATCTTCCGGAGCTGTTGTCCATTTGTATATCTCTTCAGGTGGGATATATCCAGGGTCTTCGAGCTTTCCGCCTTCGATGCTTCTGCTCCAGATGTTCTCATCAACGCTCCATGGTTTTGCAGTGGTGACTCCCACAGGTATGCCATGTTCTTTAGCGTATTCGATCTCCCATTCACGGGTGAGGTTCATTTCCCTCATGGGTGCGATGACATCCATGTCGGTGAGCCTGAACACTGCCTCAAAACGAAGCTGGTCGTTGCCTTTGCCGGTGCAACCGTGTGCAAGTGCAACTGCGCCTTCCTGTTCTGCGATCTCAACTACCTTCTTGGCGATGAGCGGGCGTGCAATGGATGTTCCCATGACATAGCCTTCGTAGTCGCCGTTAGCTCGGATAAGCGGGAAGATATAGTCGTTCACGAACTCTTCGCGAACATCAAGCGTGAAATGCTTGTCACTGATCTTCTGTGCTTTCTCTTCTGCCTGTGCAACATCTTCCTTTGGCTGTCCCACATCGACTGCTACTGTAATTACTTCATCGTATCCGTATTCTTCCTTGAGAAGAGGGATGCAGATAGATGTGTCCAGTCCTCCAGAATACGCAAGTACTACTTTCTTTGACATGATATTGTTTCCTTGTAATTGATGATCAGTTCTTGATCTCTTTATGATATTCATTGATGGACTTGATGGTTATCTCACCTGTTTTCATGGATGTGATAGCATCAGCGGCTGCTTTTGCTGCCTGTATGGTGGTGATGTATGGCACCTTGAAGTCCACTGCAGCACGTCGGATATGGAATCCATCATTTCGTGATTGTCTTCCTGTTGGAGTGTTCACGATAAGTCCTACCTCATCCCTGCGCAGCATGTCTATGACGTTAGGACTGCCTTCGTGCAACTTCATGACCGCTTCCATGTTGATACCTTTCTCTGCAAGATAGTTCGCGGTCCCTTTGGTTCCTATCAGTTTAAGTCCTGCATCCTGCATCTTCTTTGCGATATCGACAAATGCTTCCCTGTCTGCTTCCTTTATGGACATGAAAACATATCCGCTAAGTGGCAACAGATTGTCTGCACTGAGCTGTGCCTTGAAGAACGCACGTCCGAAATCATAGTCTATGCCCATTACCTCTCCGGTACTCTTCATCTCCGGACCAAGAACAGGATCTGCTCCAGGCAATTTATCGAATGGCAAGAGTACTTCCTTGACGGAATAGTGTTCGACATGTAACTCGTCCTGCTGTGCATATCCCATGTCTTCAAGGGAGTGGCCGATGATGACCTGTGCAGCGATCTTTGCAAGTGGGAGTCCCACTGCTTTTGATACGAATGGAATGGTTCGGCTGGAACGAGGGTTCGCTTCAAGCACGTAGACCTTTCCATTCTGTTCTGCCATCTGAATATTGATAAGTCCTATAACATTGAGTGATAGTGCTATCTTGCGTGTGTAATCACGTACTGTCTGAAGGGTCTCTTCTGACAAATAACGTGGCGGGATGACACAAGCTGAGTCCCCGGAGTGTATGCCGGCTTCTTCGATGTGCTCCATTATCGCACCGATGAGCACGTCCTTGCCATCACAGACCGCATCCACATCTATCTCGACCGCACCTTCAAGGAAGTCGTCGATAAGTACGGGCTGTTCAGGGGATACGCGTACTGCTTCCCTCATGTAGCGTTCGAGGTCCGGCTGTTCATAGACGATCTCCATTGCACGTCCGCCGAGTACGTATGAAGGCCTGACAAGTACCGGATATCCAATACGGTTGGCTATCTCGATGGCATCTTCCTGTGAGGTCGCGTAGCCGGCTTCAGGCTGTGCAACACCGAGTTCGTTCATCATCAGGTTGAACTTTTCCCTGTTCTCTGCCATATCGATGTCCTCAGGGGATGTTCCCATGATGATCGTGTCGAGGTCAGTGCGGCGCTGAAGTTCCTTCTGGAGGGGTAGTGCAAGATTGACAGAGGTCTGTCCGCCGAATTGTACCAGTACACCATACGGCTTCTCACGCTCGATTATGTTCATGACATCCTCGATTGTAAGCGGTTCAAAGAACAGCTTGTCAGAGGTGTCGTAATCGGTAGAAACAGTTTCAGGGTTGTTGTTCACGATATGTGCTTCGATCCCATCTTCACGGATAGCTGTGACAGCATGGACAGTACAGTAATCGAACTCTATACCCTGTCCGATCCTTATAGGACCTGCACCGAGGATGAGGACCTTCTTCCTGTCGGTTGGTACATCCTCGCACATCGTTTCGTAGCATGAATAATAGTAAGGTGTCTCTGCAGCGAATTCCGCAGCACAGGTATCGACCATCTTGTAGGTCGAAATGATGTCATTATCACGGCGCAGGTCGTTGATCTCTTCACGGCTCTTTCCTGTCATCTCCCCGATGCGTTCATCTGTGAATCCCAGGCGTTTTGCTTCTGTTAAGAGAGCGATGTCCGGTTCACCTGCGAAAAGTTCTGCTGCAAGCTTCTTTTCCATCTTGACGATGTTGTCTATCTTCTCTATGAAGAAGACATCTATACCGCTGAGTTCGGAAACTTCCTCTATGCTCATTCCGGTATTAAGGGCATGGAAGATAACGAACAGCCTTTCGCTTGTGGGGGTCTTCAAAAGGGTGATGACCTCTGCCTGTTCCCATGTCTTGTTACCGAACTTCATATCGATGTCAAGGGACCTGACAGCTTTTTGAAGGGATTCCTCGATGGTACGTCCGATGGACATCACTTCACCGGTACTCTTCATGGCGGTGGTAAGGGTCTTGTCAGCTGTGACGAACTTGTCGAATGGCCATCTTGGGATCTTTGTGACAATATAGTCGATGGTAGGTTCAAAGGATGCAGGTGTCTTCTTGGTGACATCATTGAGTATCTCATCAAGTGTCATTCCAATTGCGATCTTTGCTGTGACCCTTGCGATAGGATAACCGGTTGCTTTTGAAGCAAGGGCTGATGATCTCGAGATACGTGGATTCACTTCCACTATCCTATATTCGCCGTCCTTGGCAGCGAACTGGATGTTACACCCACCTTCAATGTCGAGAGCACGTATGATCTTTATAGCTGCTGTACGAAGCATCTGGTGTTCGATGTCGTTAAGCGTCTGAGAAGGAGTAACTACAATGGACTCGCCGGTGTGGACTCCCATTGGGTCAAGGTTCTCCATGTTACAGATGACGATACAGGTATCGTTGGAGTCACGCATTACCTCGTATTCGAATTCCTTCCATCCGAGAACGCTTTCCTCGATGAGAACCTGATTTATCCTGCTGCGACGCAGGCCTCTTTCGGTTATCTCGAGAAGCTGTTCTCTTGTGTATGCGATACCACCGCCGGCACCTCCAAGGGTGTATGCGGGGCGGATGATAAGGGGTAATCCAAGCTTCTCGATGATCGCTTCAGCTTCTTGAAGTGTGGAAACTGCCACGCTTTTAGGCACTTTCTCACCGATGGCTTCCATCTTGTTCTTGAAGAGCTCACGGTCCTCGGTGTTCTTGATAGCATCAAGGGATGTTCCAAGCAATTCCACATTGAACTTCTCGAACACACCCATCTCAGCAAGCTCACTTGTAAGGTTAAGACCTGTCTGACCGCCGATACCTGCAATGATACTGTCAGGCCTTTCCTTCTCGATGATCTTGGCGATTATCTTTGCTTCAAGCGGCTCGATGTAAACAGCATCTGCCATTTCCGGATCTGTCATTATGGTTGCCGGATTGGAGTTTACAAGGACTACCTTGTACCCTTCTTCTCTTAATGACCTGCATGCCTGAGTTCCTGAGAAATCGAATTCTGCTGCCTGCCCTATCATTATCGGACCGGAGCCTATGAGCAGGATCTTCTTAATATCGTTTCGTTTTGCCATTATATCCTGCCTCCCATAGCTTTCATGATCTTTCCAAAGAATATTTTTTCTGTATCTCTCGGGCCAGCATGTGCTTCCGGATGATACTGGACACTGAATATATCGAGGTCCTTTTGCTCGATACCTTCCACGGTCCTGTCATTGGTGTTGACCTGTGTGACAGTTACATCGGTGTCATCGAAGGAATCCCCTTCTACAGCGAATCCGTGGTTTTGGGACGTGATATGTACAATTCCTGTTTCAAGGTCCTTGACCGGCTGGTTTGCTCCACGGTGGCCGAACTTGAGCTTGTATGTGTCAGCTCCAAGGGCCCTTGCAATGATCTGATGACCAAGGCATATTCCTGCAATAGGAACAGTTCCTGCCATTTCTTTTACTGCGTCTATGGCTGCATTTGCATTCTGTGGGTCACCCGGTCCGTTGGACAGGAATAAAAGATCAGGGTCAAATTCCTGAATTACAGAAGCGGGTGTGGTAGCTGGTACCACTGTAACATCAATGCCTCTGTTCAACAGACTTGTAGAAATGTTCCTCTTCATTCCGAGGTCGATAAGCACGACATTTTTCTTGTCACCGGTATTGACCTGACTTTTTATGGTGTAGGGTTCTTTACAAGTAACCCTTGAGATCAGGTCGAGACTGGATATATCCGGCTGTGCTCTCGCCAGCCTTACAGCCTCTTCACCATCGTCACTGCCATTGATAAGTGCAGCACGCATGGTACCATGCTCTCTAGTACCGATGGTAAGCATACGGGTATCGACACCGGATATTCCGGGCTTTCCCTCATCTTCCATCAGTTTGTAGATATTACGCATGGATTGGTGGTGACTTGGAGACGGACATGCTTCCCTTACAACAAGGCCCTCGGCCTTTACACCGTCGGACTGGAAGGTCTCATCATTGACCCCATAATTTCCGATAAGAGGATATGTGAACATCAAGATCTGACCGCTATATGAAGGGTCTGTCAGTGATTCCTCATAACCTGTGTACTGAGTAGTGAAAACAAGCTCTCCGCAAACGATACCTTCAGCACCGAAACCGGTACCTTTTAAAAACGTTCCATCTTCTAATCCTATTACTGCATCCATCATC
>NZ_JAUVEY010000115.1:0-7072 GCF_030594565.1 Methanococcoides sp. | reverse complement strand
CTTCAAAGGATGAATGCTATCAAAGAGCTTCATATTGAGGATCTGTATGTGGTCGTTGAGCCCGGGGTGATCCATAAGGACCTGAACGCTAAACTTAAGGAATACGGCTTTTTCATACCCGGTCCTTCCAGTGGGAACGTTGCGAACATTGGTGGCATGGTGGCTACGAATGCTTCCGGTGGCAATGCTGTGAAGTACGGTGCTACAAGGGACTATGTTCTTGGAATGGAAGTTGTCCTTCCTACAGGGGAGATTGCACGGTTCGGGTCAAGGACATTGAAGAACTCTGCCGGATACCAGCTCGAAAAGCTGATGTGCGGTATGGAGGGTACGCTTGGTGTTATCACGGAGGTCAATCTCAGGATCACTCCCCTTCCAGAAGCTACTGCGGTTGCAGTGGCTGTTTTTCATACCCTGGAAGATGCTGGTAGGTGTGTTTCTAATATCATTGCTTATCCTGTCATTCCTTCCGGGCTGGAGCTGATGTCCCGTGTTTGTATTGAAGCGGTTAACAAGGCTGTATGTCTTGGGCTTCCTGATGAAGAGGCAATACTGTTGATAGAGGTCGATGGCAGTTCCCATGATGTGAAGGACCAGATAGGGAAAGTGACGGAGATCTGTAAGGGATCCGGTTCCATATCTGTTGATTTTACTTATGATGCCGAGAGGAAAGAGGAATTGTGGAGAGGCAGGAAAGCGATGATCCCTGCTTTGTCAAAGTATCATGATGACCTTGTGACAGTGATGCTTGCTGATGATATGGCCGTACCCATGAGCAAGGTGCCGGAGGCTGTGAAGGCTTTTCAGGCTATTTCTGATAAATATGATATTATTATTGCAAGTTATGGTCATTCCGGGGATGGCAATCTGCACACGAAGGTACTGATGGATCCGACAAGGCAGTCTCATTGGGACCAGGCAGAAAAGGCGGTATCAGAGATCTATGAGAAGGTCATGGAGCTTGGTGGCACGATAACCGGTGAGCATGGGGTTGGGATGACGAAAGCTCCGTTCTTCCTCAAAGAAAGGGAATCAAGCCTTGAGGTGATGAAGGTGATCAAGAGAGGGCTTGATCCGAACAATATTATGAACCCGTACAAGATAATGGACTGGGAAGAGAATTTCATTGCGCGTCTGCGGTATCATGTGGAGGATGAGTGAATGCGAACCGATAATCTGGATAAGTGGAAAAAAGAATTGGTCAATTGTACTCAGTGCGGTTTTTGTAAGGACGTATGTCCAATCTTTGCTGATGTCGAGTGGGATTCTTCGGTGGCAAGGGGCAAGATGGCGCTTTGCTATGGCCTGTATTCAGGCGATATCGAGCCGGATGAGTCTGTTGTTGAGAGACTGTACCAGTGCACGACCTGTGCAGATTGCACTCGCAGGTGTCCTTCTTCAACAGATGTTGTGGGGGTTGTGGAGGCTGTAAGGAAGGACCTTGTGGCTTCGGATATTATGAGTCCTACTCATCGTAAGATCGCAGAATCGATTTCAATGCTGGGTAATCCTTTCGGGGAAGAGAAGAGTAGGCTTGAGATGTTTGGTGAAAAGCCGCATAAGGCCAAGATCGCTTATTTTACTGGCTGTAGTGCGGCCTATAGGAATAGGGAGATCGCAGAGGCAGGTATCTCTATATTGAAAAAGCTTGGTGCGGATTATACGCTGCTTGATGAGGTATGCTGTGGCAGTGTTCTTGGAAGACTTGGTTTTTCTGATGACAATATAAGGCGGCAGGCAGAGGCCAATGTTAAAGCGATAGGGGCTACTGGTGCAGAAATAGTTCTGTTCTCATGTGCGGGTTGTTTGAGGATGTTCAGGAAAGAGTATCCGCAATTCATGGAGTTGCCGTTCAAGGCTCTGCATTTCATTGAGTGGTTGAGTGAGCAGGAGTTGCCTCTTAAGCCTTACGGGAAAACGGTGACATATCATGACCCCTGCCATATTGGCCGACATCTTGGTATCTATGATGCACCTCGGGATGTTATCAATAAGATTCCCGATATTGAATTTGTGGAGATGGCTGATAACAGGGAATCTGCACGCTGCTGTGGCGGTGGCGGTGGCGTAAGGGCACAGTTCCCGGAAATTTCCCGAAATATCGCTTCTAAGCGTGCGGATCAGGCTGAGTTTGCCGATGTGTTGTTGACCACCTGTCCGTTTTGTGTCAATAATCTTGCTCTTGGAATCGATGAAAGTTCAAAATTGGTAGTAAAGGACCTTCTTGAATTGGTGGATGAACTTCTTGAAGATGAATGACCTTATTTGATGGTGACAAACTTCTTTCGGGAATCTTTGTCATCTATGCTTTTTATTTATCGTGGGTTTAAAAAAATTTCAAATAATTTAAAATAAACGTCTCTCCCGATCACTAATATATTTAGATGTGCACTTGATATTACCAAAAGATTCACATGCACTTAGGTAGTATTGCCTGCTGTGGCATGTACGGTATGGATGCTAATATGAACTAATAACTATTGTTCATGTGGTCGTTGGTGTAAAAAGTGCAATGTGGATTATGAATGTTTTCTGAAAGGGAATTAAAGCAGACTTCAAATGTAGTATTAGATCTTATTGATCGTGATCCTGGTCGTTCAGAGCAGTGGCTTTCTGATGGTTATGGCAGAATTGATGCATATCCACAGATCTTCAATGAAATGGTGTGTGCATACGCTTTGCATGAGATAATTTGCGATGGGGATGGAGTTCCGATCGATTATTGTTTCCTTGACGTTAATCCGGCTTTTGAGAGAATCGTAGGTCTGAAGAAAGACGATGTCATCGGAAAAAGTGTTCTGGATATTTTTCCTCGTATGGATGTCTCATGGGTTGATAAATATGGCAAGGTAGCACTGACCGGCGAGAGTGCTCATTTTGATGATTATTCGCTTTTTGGGGATCGTTTTTATGAGGTGAACGTTTTCTGCCCACGTAGTGGTGAATTCGCAATGACATTCTCTGATATTACCGAACGCAGATGTGCTCATGACGTTCTGGAAATGCAGGAACGTGATCTGAATAAACATGTGTGTGAGTTTGAATGTTTGTTTAAGGTTTCAAGTATAGTTAATGTTCTTCCTTCTTTGAATGAGGGGTTTAGGAATGTAGTTGATACTGTTTTTTCTGATATGAAAGGTCGATCAGTTACCGGTTGTCGCCTTATTTATGAAGAAAATGTTTTCCAGTCTGGGCTTTTCATTGATTCGAATTGGAACTGCAGATCGGATATAATCGTTGATGACGTTGTCCATGGTAGTTTCGAGGTTTGGTATTCTGAAGATATGCCTGATACTAGTGCTGATTATTTCCAGAATGATGGTGGTTTTGTAGATTCGGTCACTCGGTCTTTGGGTATATTCGTTGAAATGAAGCTTGTTGAGAATGATCTTAATATATTCAAGTCGATATCGGATAAGGTAAATTATGGGATATCTATACTTGATATGGATGGCAATATCATATATGTGAATGAAGCATTTTCTCAACTTCATGGCTATTCTGTTGAGGAGCTCTTCGGAACTCATTTCTTGATGTTCTATAATGAAAGTCAAGTTCCGCGCTTGAAATGCCTTCTGGATAATCTTCTGAATTCAGATTGCTGTATGGATGAAGAGGTATGGCATATGAGGAAGAATGGAAGCATCTTCCCTGCGATTCTTGAATGTGATCTTATCTTTGATAGGGATAATATGCCTTCTTACATCTTTGTTGCACTGAAGGATATAACTGAAACGAAAAAAGCGGATGATGCTTTAAAGCGTGCAATGTCAATAGCTGATGCTGCAAATTGTTCTAAGAGCGAGTTCCTTGCTAATGTAAGCCATGAACTTCGAACTCCGTTGAATTCAATTATTGGTTTTTCTGAGATATTGTTGGATGGTCGCTGTGGGGATCTGAATGATGTACAGAGGAGATATCTTCAGAATGTTTCAAATAATGGTAATCATCTTTCGGAGATTATAACTAAGATCCTTGAAATTTCGAACATTGAAGCCGGGAATGCAGAAGTGAATGTGGAGAAATTTAAGATATTGCATTCTGTTCTGGAGGTTAAGGAATCTCTTATGCATTCTATTTTATTGAAGGATATTTCTTTTGTCTGTGAATTGGATCCCGACCTTCCTCAGATCTGTGTAGATAAGATAAAGTTCAAGCACATATTGCATAATCTTTTAACAAATGCTGTCAAGTTTACTTCCGATCGTGGTTAGGTTGGAGTTCAGGCAAGTGCTATTGGCGATATGGCGCATATTGTGATATGTGATGATGGCATTGGGATTCCCATGGGGCAATTGCCGCATCTTTATGATAAATTCCATCAGGGTGATGGTTCTGCCAAACGAAAGTATGGTGGTACAGGACTAGGACTTGCTCTTACTAAAAAACTTGTGATGCTCAATGAAGGTCAGATGTGGGTGGAAAGTGAGGTTGGTGTGGGGACTAAGGTCCACGTGATGCTTCCTTTAAAATGAGCTTATGGAATAAGGATCTCCTCGATCACATGTATCACTCCGTTTGTACATTCGATATCTTCTTTTTTTATTTCGATACCGTTGACAAGGAGCTTTCCATTTTTGGAGACCTTGAGTGTTTTTCCATTGAGTGCAGTGAGTGTTTGGATATTTTTAAGACCAGATGTGAGGTATTTTCCTTCCACAATGTGGTAGTTTATAATGTCCATTAGGTATTCGCGATCCTCAAAAGCTTCATCGGTGACACTGTCTGGAATTGGTTCAAATGCTCTTTCTATGGGGGCAAAAATCGTGTATGGACCTTCGTTACTGAATTTATTGAAGAGGCCAAGCTTTTTTGCGGCACTTATAAGTGTCGAGAAATCTCCCATTTCAATTGCTGTTTCGACTATGTTCTTTTGTTCACTCATGGATATCTCCCCAGTTTTCCAGAAATGTTAAAGGTGGATGATCACTATTAGTGTCATCCTTTTAGTTTTTAGTATGAGTCAAGCTGTGAGCGCATAAGGTCTTGTTTCTTCTTTTCGAGGAAACTGTATACTGCACCATGGGTTGCGCCACCGATGAGCATATCCATTGCCGTCCTTACGATGAGGATCTGGTCTGGATGGCCTATTGCGCTTACTGTTTTTCCATAAACGGACATTTTGATACCTATGAGACTCTCTATTATTTCTCTTGTCTTTCCGCCTTTTCCAATTATTCTGCCTTTGAGGCGCAGGAGTTCCTTTGAGGTGGATGCGGTTTGTGAAAGATCAATTACTTCAAGCATCATGAGGTCATCATCAAAGAATATGTATGTTTTGTCGGGGTTGAATCCTCTGCCTATTGCTTGAATGACATCTGTTGCTCTCATTCCGCCAACCGGGTCATCTCCTGCTATTACTTCGACTGTACCGTTCTCACTGTCGATGTTAAGTGTTGCAGTGGATCTTTCTTCGATCATCTTTTTGACGCTGCCTTGTGGGCCGATTATTGCGCCGATTCTGTCCTGGGGTACTTTGATGTGGGTCATATGGTCTACCTACTGATTATTGTAATTATAGTTTGCGCTTTTCAGTTCTCGTTCCCTGTATTTTTTATGCGTTTGTAAACGCTTTCGGGAGTCTCATCAATTTTGAAACGCTTAAAGTATCTTAGTATATTTTCAATGTCTCTTTTTAGAAATATGTCTGCTCGTGGATGTTCCAGGGTCACCGATTGCCCCATATCGATCATGATGGGCGTTAGGTCATTGGTGTCGATGAGTATGTTGTATTCGCTAAGATCTCCATGGACAAGACTTGCTTTGGTGTAGAGCTTGTGCATGTCATCTATAATAGTTTCGAATATCTGTTTACCATCTTCGAGTTCGAGCCTCATATCTTTTAAAGCAGGGAATGGTTTTTCGTTCTCACCCATGAACTCCATAATAAGTATGTTCCTTTCTGTGATGATGGGTACGGGTACGCGTATGCCGGCTTCATTTGCACGTATGAGGTTGCGAAACTCCTTTTTGGTCCATGCAAAGATGATGTCTCTTTTGTTGTGTCTGATGTTAGTGAAGCGCGGATCTCCGAGAATGTAGTCTTCCATTGACCTGAATGTGCTGGAGGATATCCTGTATATCTTAATGGCAATGTCGTGCTCTTCTCCCTCGCCAAGGAATACATTTGCTTCTTTGCCGGTGCTTATGGATCCGCCAAGTGCCTGTACTATTCCTTTATTAGATAGTGTATATAGGGATTTTAGAGTTGCATCATCGAATACATTTTCAGTTACTTTCAGTGTATTGCTGTCTTTGCGTTTTATGCGTAATTTATCAACAGCGGTGTCAAGACGCTTTACTTTAGTATCCAGTCCTTCTTTCCCTTCTTTCATGATCAACCTTTTAGGAATTTTTTCATTGCTCTAGGAATGCGCTCCATACTGACGTTCTCATCCAAGTATCTGAATTTGACATGTTTTGCGTCTGGGATGTTCTCAATGGTCGCAAGTACTTCTCTGCTTCTTTGCGTTGGCTCTTCATCCCTATTTATTGATATCTTGTGCAATTTTAATTCAGTTTTGGATTTTGTTCAATATACCTTGCTATTTACGTATCATTTATTGTTAAAGGTTGCGTATGCTCCAGTTTTTAATGTGTGTTTCTGATCGGAGAATATGTTTTCTATGTTTGTGTATGTCGAGGTGAGCTTTAACTTTGTTTTATGTTGAATATTTACGCGCATTCAAAATTCATTGCTTACGATATGTATTTATATCGGTTCTTACAATTAGGAGTTCTCGCAAGGCGGGTGAATGAGCAAGACTGCAATGGTGCAGATATTGCTTTGCAACTTGGTGTTGTGAGTTACAAGGTTTATAAGGAATCAAAACCCTTATATGCCAAGAATTCATATTTACTGTTCCCGCACAATGCGCGGAATTTCAATCACCTTCAATTCAAGATCATTAGTGGAGACCGGAGCTTTTTCGGTCTGACGTTGAATTTGGCAGTTCGATTAATTCTGACTGATAGTGTAAATCTATCTATCGAGAACTAATCGAAATTGTGCATGAATAAGTAACTCTCTAATTCACTTTAGAGTGTTCTTTTCCGACAATTTTTAAGTTTA
>NZ_JAUVEY010000189.1:0-2991 GCF_030594565.1 Methanococcoides sp. | reverse complement strand
ATCCAGAATGCTGTCATCCACTACATGATCCGAATTCATTTTCCGGTTCATATGGATCATGCTGCCAGTGAATTCAAAATTCTTGGCAGGCATATCGTTCATGACGTCGTGAAGTCCGGATACTACTTCTTTTTTGCGCTGGAGAATATTTAAATAATATCTTCTGTCGAGTTCGAGGGCTTCGATCTGGTGTATCCTTTCAGGTCCAAGTTCTGCTGTTGAAATAGGAACTCTCTCTCTTGTGACAAAGAGTTTCTTGACTTCTTTAAGCAATTCTTCAGTAACTTCGAAGTTGTCATCAACGGATTTGAGAATATCCTCGATCAGAGGTTGTTCAATCGTATTTAAGCGTTCAAGGACCTCTTTTGCGTTGTAGATACCAGTGGTCAGAACTCCAGGTTCCTGATATAATATCTCTGTTATCTCAGCATTGACTGCAGCTATCCTTGCCATCAACTGGAACTGTTTGAGGATATTGTTCATATCAGTGAACATGTCCCAAAAATCAAATGAAAAATTATCCGGGTCATCTACACCAAGGCTTCTTAATTCATCCCCAAGGCGTTTTTTTTCTGCTTTAAGATCGTCAAGTCTCTCTTTTTCCTCATCCCATAGCTCATCTTCATCTCTGGGGCTCAACCTGCGTATAGTAATGAGCTCTTCAGTTTCTTTCAAGAATGATTTCAGTTCTTCTCCCAACGACTGAATCGTTGTGCCTATTACTGCAATGGCAAGCCCTGCCTGCTCAGCAGCGTCTCCTGCATCTTCTGCTGCATTTCCTGCCTGATAAATTGCTTTTCCAACAGTATAAAGTCCACCTGTGCAGACACCAGCCACTACATCAAACCATCCCATATTTTTTTCTCCTGATCTTTATCTTTTGAAATATTAGATCATTAAATAAAATGATGTAGTGTATATATTATTTTATTTTATTTGTTTTTTACTGTAATGCTTTTGTTCGAAAAATAAGAAAACATATATCAGTTCTCACTCCAATAATCGTTCAAAGAAAAGATTGGTGATATATCATTCCTCCAGTTATCGTAGGCAAGGATGTCAGGAAAGAATTTGGCGAGTTCACGGCTGTGGATAGTGTTGCTTTTTCTGTTGATGAAGGGGAGCTGTTCGGCTTTCTGGGACCCAATGGTGCTGGCAAGACAACCACCATGCGTCTGATACAGTGTATATCTCCAATGACATCGGGCACACTGGAAGTCTTTGGGATGGATGTGAACGTTCATCAGCGGGAGATCAAGTTCAAGATGGGCGTTGTTCCTCAGGAGAATAATCTCGATCCTGACTTTACGGTCTATGAGAACCTTTTGATCTTCTCGCGTTACTTCGACATCCCTGAGGATGAGGCTAAAAAAAGAGTGGACGAACTCCTTGAGTTCGTGCATCTGGAAGAAAGACGGGATACCATGACCGACTCGCTTTCAGGTGGTCTGAAAAGGCGTCTTGTGTTGGCAAGGGCACTGATCAACAAACCAAGGTTGCTGATACTTGATGAACCGACGGTGGGGCTTGACCCCCAGTCAAGGCATCTTATGTGGGACAAGCTCAAAGGTCTCAAAAAGGAGGGTGTTACGATCGTGCTCACAACACATTATCTTGAAGAGGCTTCTCAATTATGCGATAGGCTTGTCATCATGGACAATGGGAAGATACTCGTTGAAGGCAGCCCCACAGATCTCATTCAGGAATACATTGGTTCTGCAATAGTCGAGACCGAGAACGATCCTAATATTATCTCCTGCCTTGAAAGTCATAAGACAAATTATGAGGTGCTCGGGGATGAGATCCAGATATATACTGATAAGCCGCAGGAGACAACTGACCATCTCTTGTCAGAATGCAAGCTGAAAAGTGTCACTGCCCGCGCTGCGACGCTTGAAGACGTTTTCCTGAAATTGACGGGAAGGAAACTCAGGGAGTGAGAAGATGGACATAGGCATGTATTTCAAACCCCCGGAATTAACATCAGGAGCTTTCAAGGTCTGGCGGCGAAATAAGGATGTTTTTATGAAGAACGTCAAATTGAATTTTCTTCCTCCGTTCATTGAGCCTTTGCTCTACCTTTTTGCCATGGGCTTCGGGTTAGGTCTGTTCATTGAGGAAATAGACGGTGTACCCTATGCAAAGTTCATAGCTCCGGCACTGATCTCGGTCTCTGTGATGTATGGTGCTTTTTTTGAGTGCAGCTATGGGTCTTATGTGAGGATGTACTACCAGAAGACCTTCGATGCCATTATTGCAACACCTTTGAGCATCGAGGATGTCATAATCGGAGAACTGCTGTGGGGTGCTACCCGAAGCACGATAAGTGCCACATTGATGCTTCCTGTCATTGCATTGTTCGGACTCATCACTTTTCCCCATTCACTGTTGATCATCCCATTCGCTTTCCTTGCAGGTCTGCTCTTCGCAGGCATTGGAATGAGCATTGCAGCAGTGACCCCGAACATAATGTCCATCAATTATCCCATACTGCTTTTCATCACGCCGATGTTCCTCTTTAGCGGAACGTTCTTCCCCCTTAACGTACTGCCTGAAATTGTCCAGTACGTCGCACTGGCAATATTGCCACTGACCCACGTTGTAATTATAATAAGAGCACTGACCTTCGGAGCACCGGGCTGGTTCCTGCTGACAAATCTCCTGTGGATAATAGTCGTCTGCGCAATAGTTTTTGTCGTTTCGGTCAATCTGATGAAAAAAAGGCTGGTCGTCTGAGATTCACACTCACTTTTTCTTTGAGGAAGAGCTTTCCGTATCCATACATCTACGGCTACTCTCACATCCGAGACTGCGTCTGTAATCGGACCTTATCTCCTTTTTTGCAGTTTCGATCAGAAGTTCATCGAGTTCCTCTTCGGTCAGCTCGCATGGGTCTTCGTCGGTTTCTTTTTTGTTGGGCATTGGTGTGTTCAAATTCTAGTTTTTAAACTTTTATTTTTAGATATCGTAAAAGTAATTTGTACGCAATTT
>NZ_JAUVEY010000124.1:0-6510 GCF_030594565.1 Methanococcoides sp. | reverse complement strand
GGATATGGTGGGTGGCAGTATGTTCTGTTTCCAGAAGGAACAGAATATCGTGAATATTGCCGGAGTGAAGCTGGGCGGGCAGCCCGGTGAGCTACCGACAGTCCTTGCAGGTACTATCTTCTATGAAGGGCATAAAATTGTAGAGAATGCGGATATCGGGATATTTGACCGGTTCGCTGCTGAGGACCTTGTGAATGTGCAGGACCTGATGTCGGATGAGACCGGTAATCCTTCGATAGTGCATATCTTTGCCAACACTGTCGAAAGTATGCAGAAATATATTGACTTTGTATCATCTGTAACTGATTCTCCATTCATAATCGATTCTCCGCAACCGGAGGTCAGAATGGCTTCTGCTGAGTATGTTACTGATATCGGCCTTGCTGACAAGACAATCTACAATTCCATCAATATGAGCATCACAGAAGCTGAATGCGAAGCACTCCGGCTTTCTGACATTGACAGTTCCATTGTTCTTGGTTTCAATGCAATGGATTCTTCCCTTGAGGGAAGGATGTCCCTTCTTGAAGATGGGGGCAAACTGCTTGACAAGGGATTGATCGAAGTGGCAGAGGACTGTGGTATTAGTAATATCCTTATTGATCCGAGCATTACCCCCATGGGTAATGGTGCAGGCATTGCACTTCGTATGACAATGGCAGCCAAGGAGAAATGGGGATTCCCGGTAGGTTCAGGTATTCATAATGCTCCTTCCTCATGGAGATGGCTCAAGGAGAAGAAGAAGCTCGATCCTCTTGTATATCGCATGTGTGATATCGGAACGGTAACGATGCAGCAATTAGTTGGTGGTGATTTTGTACTTTATGGTCCTATAGAGAATGCCCTGTACACCTTCCCAATGGCTGCAATGGCTGATATTATGATAGCGGAAGCTTCAGCCGATCTGGTTTTCCAGACAGCTTCCAGTCACCCTCTTAACAGGCTGGTCTGAAATCGACCGCCTTGGAAATGTTTATGTATTGTTTCCATGCATATTTCTTTTTAACTTTCCCAGATTGGTCAGGATGAAAGAGCTTAAGGTCAGTATATCTGATGAGTTATATGAGGAATTGTCCTATGTTGAGGATAGGGATTCCTTTGTGGCAGCACTTCTTGAATAAGAGCTGGAAAGGGCAGAATGCGAAGCTCTGGTGTCGAACGACAGCTTAAAGGATGCAGATGTCAGGGATGCTTTGGACATCATACCGGTTCAGGAAGGTGGCTGAACCGACTATATCATGCTTTGATGTTCTGAATGAACCTGGTGACGATGGAAATGATATGTCTATCGAGATTGTCGGAAAAGTCCTCTTACTTATATGAATTTCACGCACAGTCTCTACACTATATTCTCATTCTTCAATAATCTGTGTATCCGTGTAAATCCGTGTCTGAAAAACGGAATGACATGCATACACTATTATCGAGTCAACCATACAATGTTGCTACATGGAAAGGGGCAATACAGATGCTAAAAACGTCGCGACCACACGCGCGCAGCGCGGCACGTTCCTGCACCACGGCCATGAAATACAATACCGTTTTCAAGCGGCGGCGTATTTGCTGTTCTGAGAATTGTATGTTGGGCCATGGGTTTGATAGCAGTGGAATGCGCGCCTGTGGCGAAGATCGATGCTACGGTTTTTGTAGATACCTATGGTCATTTTGGTGTTTCGAAAATTATGCCATATGATCTATGCACTTCATAACCCGACACTTGAAAGTTGACTCGACACTAGTAGACACTACCAAGAATAAGGCAGAATGTGCCGGTTCAATAGTAGTATTGGTTAATCCTGCATACACTTCCCAGATGTGTTCAAGGTGTGGAATTATTGTCAAAAAGGAATTGAAAGACCGCATTCACGATTGTTCGTGTTGTGGCCTTAAATTAGATAGAGATCACAATGCATCTATCAACATACTGAGATTGGGACTACAATCTCTTGACTGAAAAATCATGGAAGCCCACGATCTTTAGTCGTGGGAGTAGTCACTCTCTGATAGCACCTTTGCTTGCTGAAGACACCATCTTTCGATAGCGTGCAAGGTATCCGGTGGCTTCCTTTTCAACCGGTTCGAACAAGGCCCTTCTCTTTTCAAGTTCCTCCTCCGGAACTTTGAGCTCAAGTCTTCTTCCAGGCATGTCTATCTCAATGATGTCGCCTTCCTGTATCAATCCAATAGGGCCGCCCTCATAAGCTTCAGGGGATATATGTCCTATGCATGGACCTCTTGTACCGCCTGAGAACCTTCCGTCAGTAATGAGTGCAACGGAATCGATAAGTCCCATTCCTGCTATGGCGGATGTCGGGGAGAGCATCTCTCGCATTCCTGGTCCTCCTTTTGGTCCTTCGTACCTGATGACCACAACGTCACCTGATCTGATATCTCCTTTAAGGATGGTTTCCATTGCCTCCTCTTCACTGTCGAAGACCCTTGCAGGTCCGGTGTGCCTGAGCATCTTCTCATCAACGGCAGACTGTTTGACCACAGCTCCATCAGGGGCAAGGTTTCCTTTCAGGACCGCAATACCGCCTTCCTCGTGGAGTGGTTCTTCGATTGTCGTGATAACGCGTGCGTTCGTCTTTGGGTTGACAATGACGAATTCCTCGATGTTCTCACCAATGGTCTTTCCGGTGACCGTTTTCTCGTCAAGGTTGAGCTTTGTTACGAGTCTCTTCAGAATTGCATGAACTCCGCCAGCTCTCTCAAAGTCGATCATGAAGTTCTCTCCACCAGGTCTAAGTCCTATCAGGTGGGGAGTTGTCTTGCTCAGTTCATTGAACTTCTCAAGAGGAAGCTCAAGCCCGAATTCGTGTGCTATGGCGGGCAGGTGAAGTGTCGTGTTGGTACTTCCTCCGACCGCAAGGTCCACTCTTATCGCATTCTCGAATGACTTATCAGTGACTATCTGACGTGCGGTAAGTCCTTCGCTTACCATTGCAACGATCCTTTCTCCTGACTCCTTTGCAATGCGCATCTTTTTCGCATCTACTGCATGTGCGGTCGCACATCCTGGAAGACTGAGCCCGAGAGCCTCTGTCATACATGCCATTGTGTTTGCAGTGAACATTCCTGCACAGGAGCCTGCACCACAGCAACAGAGATCTTCAAGCTGTTTAAGTTTCTCAGATGAGACTGCACCGCTCTGGCAGGCGCCAACACCCTCAAAAACGGATACAAGGTCTGTGTATTTATCATCAACGAATCCTGGGAGCATTGGGCCGCCTGTCACAACAATTGCCGGAATGTCCACTCTTCCGGCAGCCATCAGGTGTCCAGGGGTGATCTTGTCACATGAAGTGACCATGACCATGCCGTCCATCTGCTGTCCCTGCAACATTATCTCAATAGTATCTTCTATTGCTTCCCTGCTTGGAAGTGAGTATTTCATACCTTCATGTCCCATTGCGATCCCATCGCAGACACCTATTGTATGGAACTCGAAAGGAACTCCGCCTGCATTGCGAATACCGGCCTTTACAGCTTCTGCTACTTTGTCAAGGTGAATATGTCCCGGAATGAACTCTGTCCAGGAATTCACAACAGCTATGAACGGTTTTTTCATCTCAGAATCCGTCACTCCCATAGCTTTCAAAAGCGATCTGTTCGGCGCTCGTGCGTCTCCTTTCTTTGTATTGTCACTTCTCATATGATAACCTCGTAAATGCAATGACCAACTATTCTACACGATTAAACTATATGAATAATATGGCATATTATATCAAAAGGTTCATTTGTGAACTACCACCCATTAAAATGGGTGGCTTCCTGCTTCATAGCCGTCCCAAGGGACGTGACTCCACAGGCTCATCCCGTAGTCCCTACGGTGCTTAAATTCAAAATGTTAATGGCTGCGTTAACGTCCCGATCCAACACGAGTCCACAATGCGGACAGGTATGGATGCGTGCACTCAATCCCTTTTTGACAATGTTCCCACAATTACTGCAGGTTTGTGACGTATTATACGGGTTAACCAACTCGACATGTTTACCAGCTTCTTCCGCTTTGTATTCTGTCATTTGAATAAGTTGACCCCATGACGCATCGTGAATGGATTTACTTAAATGATGATTTTTGACCATGTTCCTGATCTTAAGATCCTCAAACACGACCAAATCATAATCATTGACCAGATCACGGCTCAGTTTATGATTGAAATCTTTCCTCTGGTTAGCGACTTTTCGATGTATCTTTGACACAACTTTACATTGCATCTTCCAGTTATTCGAATATTTCTGTTTTTTGCTTAACCTACGTTGCCGGACTGCGAGCTTCTTTTCAGCATTACGGTAAAACTTAGGCGGATTGACCTGTTCACCATTACTCAAGGAAATCACGGATGTCAGTCCCACATCAATCCCGACTGATGTTTGGGGTACAACTTTTCGTGGTGCTCTCCCCAGATCAACCGAAAAGATCGCATACCACTGATCACCTTCATGTTTGATCATGCATGTCTTAATCTTGCCTTCGATCTCACGGTGAAGTTTTATCTTAATTGTACCGAGTTTAGCGAGTTTAAGTTTACCATCGACAAACTTCACACTGCCGTTCGAAGCCTGTGGATACGTGAAACTGTTGTACCTGTTCCTACCCTGGAAACGTGGATACCCAGGTTTCTCTCCATTGGTAATTCGCCTGAAGAATGCATCCATTGATTTACCCAGTCTTCGTGGAATATCCTGCTTGACCTGAGAATATATTTCAATATCAGTTTCTAAGAACCGTACCTGTCGAACCTGTTCCTCGGTATGTATACCCTATCCACATCTATGATAGGCATTCCGCCTATCTTCCAGGAACTCATTGTAAATGTGTCTACAATAGTTAAGAATCCGAATGAATGCGATTTCCTGTTTTTTAGTAGGGTGTAACCTGAACTTATAGTTCTTTTTCACATTTTATTATACATAAGTGTCATTTAAGTATTTTTCGTACATGTATGAAAATATTTAATGATCAAAAAAACAACGCAATTCATCCACCTGTTTCATCTTGCAGTTATACTGCAAGACATCCAGATTGATCTGGATGTTTTCCATGAAATGAAACTCCCATTAAATCTTCGATTTAATGCGAGATTAAAATCGGTGGTCTTCTTGCTATAAATTGATAAACTATCCTTCCTTTTAGTATCTCATGAGAGCTGTGATAATAGATGGTTATGTGGATGAACCGGCATGTTTCGGAGTCCCGCCCTATATTTCTCCTTATATTCGTTACATAGCCGGAGCCCTGCGTGAAAAGGGCTTTTTAGAGCATGACATTGATTATTTTACCATCGACAGTCTCAGAACAGCAACTCCTGATGATGTCCAGCTCTTAAAAAAAGCTGATATTGTGGTAATATTGTCCGGTATGACGGTTCCCGGTAAATACCTCCGTTCCTCACCGATAACTCCCGGTGAGATCGAGAACCTCTGCACCCTTGCTTCAGGTATCAAGGTCCTAGGTGGTCCCATCCGTCTTGGTTTCAGTAAAGAAGGTGGCAAAGGTGCAAAAGAGCTTGGAATTGATGCCGAGGATACTATTCTCGCAAAAAGTGATATCGAAGCTTTTGTCTATGACCTTTTCGAAAATGGTAAACTCTGTGATCCTGAAGATATTTCCCACAGGATGAGGACCGTGGATGAGATCGGCAGATGGTCTAAGCTCGGTGCTTTCATAATAGCTCAACATCCCGATTATCCTCACGTTATGTGTGAAATGGAAACCTATCGCGGATGTGGTCGCAAGGTACACTGTTCCTTCTGCACTGAACGGTTCTACGGTCATTCCGATCACCGTCCTGTTGCAGATGTAATTGCTGAAGTATCTTCACTTTATGATCTCGGTGCGAGGAACTTCCGTATTGGGAGGCAGCCGGACCTATTAAGTTATCATGCTAAGGATATAGGTGCTGATGTTCTTCAGCCGAGCCCGGACGTTCTGGAAACTCTTTACAGTGGTATACGAAAGGTCGCACCTGAACTGAAAGTTCTGCACATGGATAACACGAACCCTGCAACGATGGTCGCCTATCCGGAACAGAGCCTCGAGATATTGAAGACCATCGTGAAATATCATACCTCTGGCGATATCGCAGCATTGGGCATAGAAAGTGCGGACCCTGCCGTTGTTCGTGCGAATGACCTCAAAGTACACCCGGATGATGTGTTCGATGTAATTAAGATGATAAACGATGTTGGTTCGGCAAGGGGTGGCAGTGGTTTGCCAGAGCTGCTTCCGGGATTGAACTTTGTTCATGGTCTGCCTGGGGAGACCAAGAAGACATTCGAGCTGAACTATGATCTCCTTAAGGATGTACTGGATTCCGGGCTTCTTGTAAGAAGGATAAATATTAGGCAGGTAATGGCATTTCCGGGAACGAAGGTGTATGGGAACGATGACCTTGTTTACAAGCACAAAAAACTGTTTCTCAAATACAAAGAAAAGATCAGAAAGGAGATCGACCTGCCTATGTTAAGGAAGATCGTGCCGATCGGAACTGTGCTCAAGGATGT
>NZ_JAUVEY010000153.1:0-5138 GCF_030594565.1 Methanococcoides sp. | reverse complement strand
ACAAGATCGCAGTCCAGTCTCACAGCGGTTTCCAGGTCCTGGATATTCATGAGGATACCGGCATCTCCTGCGATCGTCACAACTTTCTTTTCAGGATGCATAAGGCAGGCCGCTATGCCGGCAGGTAGGCCAAATCCCATGGCAGCCAGGCCGTTCGACATAAGTACTGTGTTAGGGGCAAGTGCAGGATATAGTCTTCCGATCCAGAGTTTGTGAGCACCCACGTCGCTGATAAGGATGTCCTCGCGATCAAGTTTCTGTCGGACCTCCCAGAGAATGCGCTGGGGTTTCACCGGGAATGCGGGGTCATCCTTGTAGCGAAGTAATTCGTCTTCCATTGAAGCCTTGATATTCCTGTAATGGTCCGGGAATTCCTGCGGGGTAACTGCAGAGGTCATTGCACGGAGGGTTGCCTTAAGTGTGCCTAGGAGTGCACATTCCGGGATATAGCTGGCCTCTATTTCAGGATGCCTGTTTTGAACATGAATAATGGTTTTTGAACCGTCCATGTTCCAGTGGTCCGGGCTGTATTCCACGGAATCGAATCCAACGGCAATGACCACGTCCGCTGCGTCCAGACCGCATATGATGTAATCCTGTTCGGACATCCCCATGGAACCTATAAAATGATCATTGTCTGCGGGAATTGCACCTTTCCCCATGAAAGTTGTAACAACGCTTATATTGGCTGCCTCCACGAACTGTTCCAGCTCAGGGGAAGCATTCTCGCGGATCACACCGTTCCCGGCAATGATCAAAGGTCTGGTCGCACCCGAGATAAGTTCGATCGCTTTCTGCAATTCCTTTTCATCAAAGCTACATGAATGGGAGTATTCTTTTTTCTCAAGGGGCAGTGCATCGGTCTCCTGGGTGGATACGTCCTCAGGCAGCTCAATATGAGCAGCCCCGGGTACATCCGTGGCGATATCAAAGGCTTTTCCTAGCAGTTCCGGGATCTGGCTGGCAGCGGTCACAGTTGCGTTCCAGGACGTTATCTTGCTGAACATTCCCGCAACATCCAGAAACTGGTGTGATTCCTTATACGCCCTGTCAAGGGAACCCTGACCTGTAATGGCTACAAGGGGTGCCCTGTCAAGATGGGCATCCGCCACACCGGTCATGAGATTGGTGGCTCCCGGACCCAGGGTGGACAGGCAGACTCCGGGCCTGCCTGTCAGGCGTCCGCACACATCCGCCATGAATGCCGCGGATTGTTCATGCCTTACAACAATGAATTCAATGTCAGATCTCGAAAGGGACTCCATGAGATCCAGTGTTTCTTCTCCCGGGATACCATAAATATATTTCACTCCCTCGTTTTCCAGGCATCTGACAAACAGTTCGCTTCCTTTCATATCAATACACCTTGATCGACTTGATGTTCATGAACTCATAGAGTCCATACTTGTACAGTTCTCGTCCTATGCCGCTCTTCTTGACACCGCCAAAGGGAAGGCGGGGGTCCGAGGCAACCATTGAGTTCACCGACAATATGCCGGATTCAATACGTTTTTCAATCTCCATTGCATGTTCCCTATCTTCGGTCCACAGGCTGGCACCAAGCCCGAAATCGCTGTTGCCTGCAACCCGTATGGCCTCCTCCTCACCCTTGACAATGATAATAGGGGCAACGGTCCGAATGTCTCTCCTTCAACACACGCATGTTCTCGTTAACATTACTGAGGATCACAGGTGCATAAAATGACCCTGGCCTGTCAAGTCTTCCCCCTTCAAGCAGGATGTCGGCACCTTTGTTCACAGCATCCTTTACCTGTGCATCAATGATATCGACCTGTTCCGTATTGACCAGGGGACCAACATCTGTTTGTGGGTCCATTGGGTCCCCGACCTTCAGCTGTCGTGCGGACCCGATAAAAATACGCAGGAATTCATCGGCCACAGCTTCGGTAACAATGAAACGTTTGGCTGCAATGCAACTCTGGCCGCCGTTCTGGAAGCGGCTGTTCACTCCTGCCTTTGCGGCCATCTCCACATTGGCATCATCAAGAACGATGAACGGATCACTCCCCCAAGCTCAAGCACAGCCTTTTTCATATTCCTGCCTGCAGCTTCCGCCACCTTGCTGCCTGCATTAAGGCTGCCTGTGAAAGTGACTGCTGCGATCTCATCCCTTGCGATGAGTTCCAAGGCGGTCCTGCCGTCGATAAGCAGGGTCTGGAATGCACCTTCTGGAAGGCCTGCATCAGCAAACACCTTTTCAATCGCAAGGGCACACATGGGCACGGAGCTGGCATGCTTCAGTATGACCGTATTGCCTCCTACAAGTGCCGGTGCACTGAAACGAAGGGCCTGCCAGAACGGGAAATTCCAGGGCATCATGCTGAGTATCACTCCCTTTGGTTCAAATGAGACTCCAGAATCCAGGGCGTCGGTTTCCACAGCTTCCGGTGCAAGGAAATTCTCCGCATTCTCCGCAAAATATTCGAGAGCCCACGCGCATTTCTCCACTTCGGGAACTGATTCCTTGATGGGTTTGCCCATCTCGATCGTTATGATACGGCCCAGTTCATCCTTGTCTTTTCTTAGTTGTGCAGCCGCAGTCTTTAGATAATGCGCTCTTTCGGAAATGTCAAGATCCTTCCATTCAAGAAAAGTAGTCCTTGCCTTTGTTAAGGTCCGGTTGATCCTCTCTTCTGAATAGTATTAAAATTCCTCATTTATTTCCCCTGTTGCCGGATTCATAGAGACCATTTTCTTCATGTGATTTCTCCCGTAGATTGGAGGAATACAATCTCAAGCCCTACCTTACAGGGTTTTTCAAATCCCCCTCATTTACCCATATCAATGTTGTTGGTTATGCGATATAAAACAAATTGTGAGGGAGTCCAATATAATTTCATGGATCTTGCATGCATGAATTTGTATGATACGAAAGCTCACACCCCATCCCCACTGCTTGGAGTGTCTGAAAAATGTAGTATTGATCGTGAAAAGCAGAGAATAAGTTCTCTGGGACTCTAGTTTCAGACTATGCATGTTAATCCTTCCATACTTGTAGCCGTTGGCTCTGTGTTAGCAGAATTTTCAGAAAAGATGCTTAATTGTAATAGCAAAATGTTTATGTATTGTTTAATTACATTTTAAAAAAGTTATATTGGTGCTCCGGCCGGGATTCGAACCCGAGTTTTCAGCTCGAAAGGCTGGAATGATTGGCCGGACTACACTACCGGAGCACGCTGTTTTTACTCGCTTTAATGCGGGCTTTAATCCTTCGCATTGAAGCGAGCCCTATAAGGGCCATTGAGGATATATACCTTTCGCTTTGAAAGGCTTATTCTTCTTCTTCTTCTTCTTCTGTCTCTACGGGTTCTGCGCTCAGCTGGCTGATCCAGTCTGACAACAGTTCGCATTCTTCTGGTTGGCAGGCAAGCCTGCAACCTGCGCAAGGGGAGAACATCTCTCCTGCAAGGAGTAGATCGAAGGATTCCTCTTCTGGGGTAACTACCTTTATAAGGTAGGTACTAGCTCCATTATTAACAGATGATTCGCGGGATATAAGCTCCGCTTTGATCAGCTTGTTGAGTATCCTTGAGCATTTACGGCTGTCTATCTCCAGAAGCTTCCAGAGCTCGTTCTGATAGACGCCGTCCTTGCTATCGCGTATGATCTTTAGAGTCTTCTCTTCTATTTCCATGGTTCTTTCCGGGAAATAAAATCTTAGTTCTCTACAGGCACTATCAATATTATGTTGTTTCCTCTCAATACAACGGAACCAAGTGATCGTAGACGTTCGCCATCAGCGAGCTCTGTAGTGTCCACAAGATGCAGGTTAAGGTAATCATCAGCACTCTGTAATGTACCTTCAAGGATGTGCTGGTCGCCCTTCATCTCTACCTGGACTTTAGATCCAATCATTTTCTGAACTTTCTTATTTGGGAACAAGATCGTATCCTCACATCATTGTTAATAGATAATAATCAATACTATATACGGGAAAAGTAAAGTGTTCTGCCTACTATTTATGGTTGCCGATTAGAATCAAAACATCGTTCCCACAAATTGCAGGGCGTAGGTGATTTCTTAGATATATCCCTGTATTTCGGCTGTATCTTCTGGCTGTTCTACCGGACGCAGATGGTTCTTCACTTTCGCGATAGGTCCGAACATAGCTTCAAAGTCGCGAATATGCTGTTCAAGCCAGTGTGATAGTTCCAGTGCGGCAAGAGGTGACATGATCACTTCTGTCTCGATGGATCTCTGTATGACCTGTGAATTCGAAGATTTCTCAAACCCTTTAGGGCTGTCATTATAGAAACCGATCCTAAAATCGTAAGGACTGTGACCACCCAATGCACCAATAGCATAGGTCTGTTTAAAGTTCTCAGGTTTAACGACCTCTATCTTCAACTTCTTTGCAACTTTCCCTTCGGGAGCGATCTTATCTTCAGTCATATTAATATATCCTTCAAAAACCATGCCTTATTTGGAAAGTAATTGTCAACATCGCTTAAAAGGGTTTGTCCTATTCGGAATAAACCCATATTATCCTTCAATGAGCTTTTTCAAATCTTTTGCAGAATGTGCGATATCTTTCTTTGAATATACTGCCGCTATCCTCTCAACAGCATCAAGGTTTCTTATAGTATCATCAAGATATCCGAGCAGATCTCCCGGATATGCAGTAATACCGTATTTATCCTCAAGCTGCCTGACTATCTGTATAGGATCATAACCATCCATCCTCATGTTGATGATCTTCTCGGAGAACAAATGCTCAGGACACCCGCAAAATGGGCTATCCTTGCATCCACACGTCAGGAAATCCGCAGCAAAGTCCAGTATCTGGTCCTGCATCTTGGTCTCAAGTTTCGAAAGGTTCTCACCCTCCATAACAATATCCATTGAAGCTCCCTGGAACACCCTTGAAGGCATATTTATCTTCAGGGCAGTTGATATCTGGGCTGCATACTTGAAATAAACAGCCTCAAAGAACTCGAGATTTGTGACTATCTCTATGGCTCTATGATCGGAAAGGACCGCATCACGTATCAAGAACGCCTTTGATATCGAAAGAAAATGTCCTGCGGCAATACTTCCGAACTTCGTAAGTGCGATGGAATCATCCTTTATCGTAATAAACTTCTTCTTTTTCAATTTAGCAAGCAATGAACTAAAGG
>NZ_JAUVEY010000152.1:0-5261 GCF_030594565.1 Methanococcoides sp. | reverse complement strand
CTTGTCTGCCCAGTCCTGTGTGACAGGTGCGCCACCGACCATGGTCATGACAGTGTCACGGATTCCAGCTTCCTTAAGCTGTTCTTCGATCTGCATCTGAAGGACCATTGTTGTGGTCATGAGTGCGGAAGAACCAACGATTATTGGCTTGTGTTCCTTGACTGCATCTATGTATGTTTCGATTGCAACGTCCCTGCCGAGGTCAACTACCTTGAATCCAGCGATCTTGAGCATTGTTAAGACAATGTCCTTACCGATGGAGTGGATGTCACCCGCGATGGTACCGAGAACGATTGTTCCCTTTGATTTTACAGCTCCGCCCTGTGCCTCAAGCGTAGGGGTGAGTACTGCAACACCAGCGCTCATTGCTTCGGATGCTGCAATGACATGAGGAAGGAAGAGGGTACCCTGTTCGAACTGGTCGCCTACTTCGTTCATACCTGCAGTAAGACCTTCCTGAATAAGGGAAACCATATCGACCTTTGCTTCGATTGCTTCTTCACAAATCTCTTCAACAAGCTCGTCATCGAAATCCATGACTGCAGCTTTTGCTTTCGCGTTAATTTCATCCTGTGTAACCATTTTTAAAACTCCTTTATTTATGTAGATAATTATATTCCAATTTACATGTTGGATCTAAATGCAACATCTGCCTTGTCCACCACAGCCTTCATGTCTGCTAAGAGGTCGCTGTCGATTGCCTTGACTACATGGTTCTTCATGATGTCAAGAACTTTTTCGTGTGCAACTGTTGCCATGTCTTTTGAACCTGCAGCTTCCCAGTCACCGAACATGTCTCTGTCAATGAACTCTGGATCAGATACGACACCGATGTTGTTCCTGGTTTCCTTGTGTGCAAGGAAGTTGTTACCGATTCCTACCTTCTGGATGGATGGTACAGCGAGTGTCTCGTCTGTTACTGGGACACCTTGCATTGCGGACCTGGTCATCTTGATGATATCGTTGTCGATAACCAACTGCTCCAAAGAGAGTGTCATACCGAGCTCGAGCATACCTGCACCGTAGATGGTGTTACATCCTGCGAATGCTGGAAGGAGAGTGGTCATTGTCTTTTCGTGGCCTGCCTGTATATCAGGGATCTTTGCATCTGCCTAAGTACCTGCAACATAGGTTGGGAGGCCATAGTACTGACCGAGCTTACCTACTGCAGCGCTGATAAGACCGAGTTCTGGTGCACCGACCGGAGCTGTTCCTCTCTTCAGATCGAAGGTTGTGGTTGAGCTACCGTAGAATACTGCTGCGCCTGGCTGTACAAGCTGTGCGAGTACAATACCTGCGAGAACTTCTGCGTTGTGTGTAACGAGTGTACCTGCCCTGAATACTGGGGAGGATCCACCGGACATTGCCATGCTCAGAACGTTTACAGGCATACCGAAGCGTGCACCTTTGATGATTACCTGGCATGCATTGTCACTGAGCTCAAGTGGGCTGGTTGGGCACAGAAGCATAGAGAAGATAGGCCTCTTGCGTGCTGCTTCAGAGTCGCCACCGTAGTATGCGTCAACAATACCTTTGTAGTACTCAACGTTCTCACCAACAGGGTCGATGTGGTGGAAGTGTTTTGTGGTGCTTGCGATAGGTGTGAATGTCTCGTGAACATCCTGTGCACCCTTACCTGCCCAGTCCCTTGCGGAAACGGAAAGTGTAAAGTAGCTGATCTCCTCTAGGTAGTCAACGACCTTTGCGGAATCTGCAATGTCCTGCTCAACGGAGTCGACTGTCTCGTACTTGCCTGGTGCGACATAGTTGCACATCTTGACACCGGTACCGAAGTTAACCCAGTGAACCTTACCCTTGTGCTCCATTGCGACATCCTTCTTCTTGTCACGGCCAGCGAGAACGAACCTTGATGGAGCGTCAATAAGTGCTCTGTTTACAAGGTACTCAGGGATCTTTACGATCTGGGTCTTCTCATCAACTTCACAGCCTGCTTCCTTGAAGATAGCCCTTGCTTCTGCGTCAGATACCTGAACACCAGGGTTAAGGAAAACTTCCATTGAAGCATAATGAATAGCTCTGAGATCATCTTCGGAGAACAACTCTAACTGTACACCCTGGAGAGGGGATCTACCTGGATAATAAGCTTCTACCATTTTCTTTACAACTCCTTTATTTGTCTTTTTTAGTAAGATCGGATCAATTCTGGAACGAACGTCCCCGATCATAATATCGGCAAGTCTTTTTTATTCGGACAAGGTCACAAGGACCACAGCCCCCAAAAGGGTGTCCGAATGTGGCGGAAATGCCAACATTATATTGCTTCGGTATGAAACCCCGTAAGACAGGTCAATGACCTATACAAACAGCGTTTCATATAGCGTCTTAAAACATCTATAATGGAAAACATCATTAACATGCCAAGATCCGTATAGACCCTGTAAGCAATTGTTAATTTGATCATCCACCATCAGTTGTCAGACGCACTTCCGCTTTTTACTGTAATACCTGCTTTCCAATACTCGGATATATATTTATTGGTTAGCAACTGCAAAAATATATATGGTAAATTACCCTTAAACGGACAATTTCAAAAGAATTACAACAACCATATTTTTAGATGCACTCCTAAATCAAGCAGATTTGCTCGGATGCTAAAAAAAGGACATGGAGCAGATTTGGGGAAAAAAACAATATCAATAGAAGCTAAAAAGAGAAAATACAAGAATTGTGACAAAATAACACAAGAAAAATTGCTCCTATTTGTTGTATCTACACATGTGCCAATCGTCATCTATTGAATTTTTAGAATGTTTGTAATAACTAAAGTAAATATTTTTCAAATGATGAATTGTTTAAAAGCAAAACACTGAATGACAGAAGGTTTAAATACAAAGAAGGGATGCCGCCGCAACTGCCCGATAAAAAAAATAAAAGAGAGAATTGAGCGCGCATTTACAAGCGCATTCAATGTTTAACAGAGATCTCCTTATAGCGAATTGCATCCACCGGACAAACGGCCACACACCTTCTGCAACTGGTGCCAAGACATCTTTCACTATTATAATTTGCATAGAGCTCACCATCGCGCTCAATTATCTCAATAGCATCCTCCGGACATTCGACCTCACATTGACTGCAGCGGATGCACTTAGGAGCATGCTCTTCGATGATGATGCCGAGGTCTCCGACTATCTGAAGCCCACCTTCGCCAACTTCATCGATATCCTTTGCAACCCTCTTCTCAATACGAGGATTTATGAAAGTTTCCGGCAGAGGAGGCAACTTGTACATATCAAGCATCTGGTTGTACATCTCAATAGGCATACCCTGGGTCCAGTAAGAAAGCTCACACATATAAATATTAGAGAAAACCGTACTTGTTGCCATCATCAAGTGATCGGCGGTAATCTTATGGCCCATCTCAATAACCTCATCGAGCTTGGACTCATCAAGAACAAGGTCTCTTGCAAGTGCAACTGAAGTGTTCCCGAATTGTACTATATTATGTGCAAAATTAGGACAAGAACCCAATTTTCTCGCCTTGTCCGCATCGACATAAGCACCCGTTGCACCAGCCATATACATATTATCAAGGTCACTATAAGCAGTACCTGATTCGATCATAAGGGTAAGTTGTGCAGCCCTGATAGCACCAATCGCTTTACCAGCCTCTTCGATATCCTTTTCAAATATCTCGATGCCCTCATCAAGGAAAAGCTTACCATTAGGAAGCTCAGGTATTTTCTTCATAATACCACATTCCAATGCAAGGGCCAGAGCAGAAATGACACCAGTACCCGTCACACCTTTTGCAACAACATCAGAAGACTCTTTGATCTCACCTGTAACAGGATCTATCAAATGTCCCTTGCGCTCGGTCATGGACTCATCAAGGATAGTGACCCTCCACAGACCATCTTCAACCGTTACATCTGATATAGCACCCGGACTTGCCAGCATTCCACATTTGATGCCCTGTCCTTCAATGGCAGGACCTGCTGCCGCACTAGCGGTTATGATCTTATCGCCCACCTTGATAGCCATCTCTGCGTTGGTACCATAATCAGTCACCATCGAAGGAGTGTCCATGCCCATAAAATCAGTCTTGATCATCATAGCAAGAGCATCTGCACCTATCTCATGTTTTATCGCAGGAGGAACTATAACGGTACAATTTGGAAGGTCTATTACACCTTCAAACAGTTCGTTTGCAGGGAAGACCCTTGCATCCCTAACCACATTCTCAACACCCAACTTTTTCTGCTTGTTCTCACCCGCATAAGCAAGGTCCCTTATCTCCATGTTCTGGAACAGGGAGAGCTGTATAGGATTCCCACAAACAGCAAGTCTTTTAATGAGAGAAGGATCAACACCGAACTCATCAAATATCCTTTTGACCGTATCCAACATTATCTCATTGGCCACATCTTCTCCAATCTGGATCGCGAAATCCAGATGATCCATGACATTTCCACCAGGTAGCGGATGTTTCATGGTAATAGCCGTCTTTAGAACCTTTTTAGATTCCAGATCGATCAACTGGGCACGAAACCCACTTGTTCCCAAATCTAATGCGATACCATACATTTTGATTACCTCTGACATAATAATACTTTCAGTTCAATATAATAATGATGCATTAAAACAAAAGATTCAATGATATATAAGGGCTTTGTATAAACCATACAAAACCGGTCGTTCGATACCTTAAGCAACAAAAAAGAAATAAAAAAGAGAAAGTGATAAAATGAGTTTCAGTCACACTGACAACATTCAAAATTGAATCCAAGGAGGAATGAACCAGTACCATGTTCGCTCTGAAGCCCCATCTTTTCTTTCAGATACTCATCTGTAGGAGGAGAAGGAGAAGCAAGAATTGCATTACAGACATGGGATAAACATTCAACCTCATCACATGGCTTTGGCGGCATAACGACCACGAGAGGATCAGATTTAGAATTGAGCGCTGTTAGGAAACCTTTATCGTACACCACAATATTGCCGATGACAAGAGACTCTGAGTCATTTTCAAAGGACTGTAATTTCTCAGGATCATTAATATCCTCACCAACTACCTTATCCTCATGCATAAGAAGAACATTAGGTCCACAAGGCCACTTATATTCCATGGTCGTCTGGAAAGGAATAATAACATCACTCTGGAGAACGGCCTTCACCCCTTTATTGTCACCCCTGCCAAGCCCCATAAGAGTCATTTTATCTGCTTTTTCTTCCAGTTTTGCTATGACCTTTCTGTCTTCATCATCAAGGACAAGTGTTTTGCCAACTCCGGTAATGCA
>NZ_JAUVEY010000042.1:0-14243 GCF_030594565.1 Methanococcoides sp. | reverse complement strand
CAGGTCGAACTCACCAACAAATGTGTATGATCCAGGTGCTGCATCTTCGGGGATGGTAACATTATAGGTCAACTGTGTGAAATCTGGTTTGTTGGGACTGAACCAGAATACTGTATTTGCATTAGAGATCGATCCAGCCCAAGATGGATTACTTACGACCCATTCTTCAGGCACAGTGTCCTGGATGGCAGTCTTGTCTGCACCATTAAGTGTGATATTCAATATCACAGTTATTGTGTCACCTGGGATTGCACTTACCGGAAGTTCTCTGCATACATTTGGCTCTTCCGCCGATGCTGCGCCGGCGGTTGTAAGCAGAATTAAAAGTAATGCCATACCAATGATCCTGCAAGATCTCAGGTTGAAATAGAATATTTTACGAACTCTGCTAATGAATCGAGAATCTACATTTAATGTTTTAATAATATCACCCACCACGAAAATATTAACTACAAAAATACCAACCACCATTGGTATATAAAAATATATAATTATGTCATATAAATGTTTCGAGCTTCTATTTTGCAAATCTATTTTTAAATATGTAATAGTTCGGCTCTGTAGAGAGATCCTCAAATAAACTAAGATCACATATATTAATGTTAAGCATCAAACATAGATTGCAATGTATTGATCATTGAATACGTCCAATCATTCGGAGGTAGTTACAAATGAAGAAAATAGCAGTCATAGGATCAGGTAACGTTGGCTCTACTACTGTTCAGCGTCTTGCAGAACTTGAGCTCGGGAACATTGTTATGACCGATGTTGTTGAAGGTCTGCCTGAAGGGAAAGCACTTGATATAATACAGGCTGCCCCTGTTCTTGGATACAATGTGGACATATTGGGCACGACCAATTACGCTGACATTGCGGATTCTGATGTTGTTATCATTACCGCAGGAATTGCCCGGAAAAAGGGAATGATACATGACGACCTGATGAAGATAAATGCAAATATCATAAGAGATGTATCTGAAAATATCTCGGAATATGCACCTGAAGCCATAGTTATAACGGCTTCCAATCTACTTGACGTAATGACCTATGCCACACAGAAATATACAGGACTGGAACCTGACCGAGTATTTGGAATGAGTGGAGTACTTGATTCAAGTCGTTTTGCAGCATTCATTGCAATGGAACTTGGAATTTCAGTACAGGATGTTTCTGCACTCGTACTTGGAGGACATGGTGATTCCCTCGTAGCACTGCCACAATATACCACAATATACCACAGTATCGGGAGTTCCGATATCAAAAATGCTTCCAGAATAAACGATTTCCAGGCTGATACAGCGCACCATCAACGCTGGAACTGAAATTGTTGAATATCTTAAGACAGGCAGTTCTTTCTATACCTCGGCAGCATCCATTGCCACAATGGTAGAAGCCGTAATGAAAGATCAAAAGCGAGTTATTCCTGCAGCCGCTTATTTGCAAGGAGAATACAACGAGAGCGATCTATATCTAGGGGTACCTGTGATATTAGGTAAGAACGGCGTGGAAGAGGTCATCGAACTTGAATTGACAGAAAACCAGCAACAGGCATTTTCAAGATCGGCTAAGTCTGTGCGTGAAGGGATAGCAAAGTTAAAACTGTAATGTACAAGGATATGCATCACATATCTTTCAATCCCTTTCTATCGAATACTATTTTTATAGGATTATGCATATAAATTCCTGATTTCGACATATTAGATACACATGATTTCCAGGTTCAACCAAAGGGATTTGAGTTAATAGTACGACCGAGCTAATCATAATTTCCGTGTTGCTGATGCTTCCTGTATATGCTGCACTTGATGAAGATATTCAAAAATAGAAAACTAAAAAGAGGTTTATAGGATAATTAGTCTATTATCCATATTTTGATCCTACTATTATCATAGACACTTATTTTTTTCTCATATACTGATTCAAATACAGGTTCATGATATCTAGTGTCCATTATAAGGTAAGAAAGATCATATTTGCTGTATACCTCTCTGGAGGATCTGTAATCTATATCTTCCTGTATCAAGATCCAGTTGACGCTTCCATCTGTTGAATGAAAATTTTCTGCAAAATAGGGATTGTCAAAATAATATGAAGTGGATAATGGAGACCTCTTTTGTACAACAATTTCAGAAAAATTCACAAATCCATACGTGAGAGCTGATATCGAATCTAAAAGTACCCTTGGACTTCCATCTGATATGGCCATAAACCGACGCATCGTTCTATCACCGTTCCCGAAAGCTCCAGCTGTATCATCAATATATTGATTGGCCCATTTTGCAGAAACATATGTTTTGTCATCCATCACCCATTCTTCCGCCGATTCTCCAGTACGCCAGTGATTATAAAAGCCCGAAAATGATACCGAACAAATAAGTAATAATATTGCGAATGTTTTAAAATGTTTGGATGGCACATTAAGAATATTAGTTAGAGCAATGCTAACCAAAAATATTGAGAAGATCAGATAAACAAAATGCCCATAGATATCAGAATATATAATTGGTAAAAGAAATGCGCATAACAATAGAATGAACGCCTCTTCTTTTCTCTTAGGCTGTTTCAACAGCATGTAAACCAAGCCACCAAAAACTAATAGGGTCAATGGTCCCACATGCCTTACTTGAACTATGAATATTTCCAGTATCCAATCATACCTGGAACCTGCAAAAGGTACTAGGCTCCGTTTGAAAAAAGGAAGTAGCATGAAGAACAAAAATAGTACAGAGTACCCTATTGTCTGAAGATTGGAAGGTATTCTTATTCTATCTCTGGTCAATAACAAGAATACCATCAATCCAAGAGATAATGCTGCAAAATAAGAAAATTTATGAATGCTAAATAGTAAAATTAATAATATCAGCAACATAGCACCTATTTTTAGCCTTGAACCGTTCGAAAATTTCAATAGCAAATATAAGAACAGAGGAAATAGTGCAATAAAAGGACCTCTTGTACTGACTTCCCAAGTAGTAAAAATCAATACACCCTGGGACACTGAAAAAAGAAATGCAAATACATATTTAAAAATCGAATCTGGATAGATCATATTTCCAAGTAAATAAGAGGCAAATAGGCTAAAAAGACCCAACACTAAAGAGAAAACCAAAATCGTGATTTCCATATCAATATTTGCAAGTTGGGAAACACCAGACAAGAAATACGGAATCCCGCTTGCATATGACAATGGGTATAAACCAAAGATGGAAAGCCAACTTTCCCACCAGTTGGCCTGCCCATACATCGTGATCGAATTGGCAAGGGAATGAACAAAAAAAGAATCGCTCCCTTTTTCATGAGATATCGAAGGAATCCTTATCACTACGTTCAGCACTATAAGCAGTGCAAAAATTATCACCTTGTTTTTCGGTGGATTATCTTTAAACATAATATCTCCTTCAGTCTGGTATTCCGATAATAATCGATCACTTCTTTGTCATCAATTCTGGGTGCCCTTTTAAGATACTCTGTGAAGTAGCCTAGCATATAAGGTATGCCCACGCCATTTTTATGAAAATCATCTTTGCTCCATAAAAGTTTTACCCCTTTTAGTAAAATATGCAACGGTGTAAATCCGATATGATAATTGTTGGAACCCATTTTTTTGTATCCGATCCATTGACCTTCAGCACCTGCGAATGGTCTTAAAGATATCATTTTTACGTCATCGAACTTTTTTGTTTCCCATCCCCTAAGTTTAGCTTTTACAATCGCAATGCTGTCAGGGCTACAGGTTAAAAGATAACCCCCCGTCTCTTCAAAGCATTTTTTATTCCATAGCCTGGCACCACCTGTTGGCAGATCTTCACGATCCCTATCCCACAGTATTTTGCCATTAACAGTAGAGCCTATCCGACCACTACAGATACCAAGTTTAGGATTCATTTCAAGCTGATTTATTAGATATTCAAAATAATTATCGTCAAGTACGACATCTGAATCCGCAACCCCGATATGATCATATGAGATATTGTTGTTATCACAATATTCCAGTGCATAGTCGAAACCCACGCGATAAACATGTGCAACGTGGATCCCCAGATCTCTTGGAGTTTCATCCAGTCGTACGGATCTTATCCAGTCATGAGAC
The DNA here is from genome assembly GCF_030594565.1 of Methanococcoides sp. NCBI lineage: Archaea > Methanobacteriati > Methanobacteriota > Methanomicrobia > Methanosarcinales > Methanosarcinaceae > Methanococcoides > Methanococcoides sp. The sequence continues at coordinate 10,153 of NZ_JAUVEY010000042.1, read as the reverse complement.
ATGGTAAGTTCTTGTAATATTTGAGGAGTTTTATCCGTGCTACCATCATCGACTATTACCCATAACTCTGGTTTCATCTTCTGGTTGATCACCGACTCTGCAAGTTTTGGCAAACTGTATTCTTCGTCTTTACAAGGCGTCACCAAAATATATGTTCTCATACTCATATGTCATTTATCCTTATAAACTAAAAGCCATATACATTCGAATTCCCTTAGCAACACAGGTTTCAGCCATAGATCATAGACATACACTCCACCCTTCTTCACCAACAAAATTTCATTGATGATCGCAGGATCATTGTTTCCTCGAGTGTCCAGACAGTCATTAATGCAATAATCCCCATTGTTGCAATAAGACTTGTTCCGATTATAATTATATCTTCAAAACCCTTCTTATAGTTTTGGTTTCCTCACTTGAAAATATTCGTAGCACTACTAAAGCCACCCCATAAGTAAGTGCTCCTGAGATCACTATTAAAAACAGGTTGATACTTACAAAATTATTCAGATAATAAACAGGCATAGCCATTAGCAAGCACGCCAGCATGGGCTTAACGAATATCCTGAATATCCCTGGAGTGACTAAATTCGTGGAAACAAAATAAAGACTCATAAATAATAATATCAATTCTGTTACGACCGTTGTGATACTTGCTCCATAATAGCTATACTTAGGGATTACCAAGTAATTGAGTAAGATATTTGCCACAACACAGACACCCATACTCAAAGTGTTCAATCTTTGCTTATTAATTGATGTTAACAGACTCGTTAAAGATAAATTCACAGATACGAGGAAAACCGACCATATTAGTATTTCGAGTGCAACTATTGAACCCGCAAAGGATTGATCATAAATAAGGAGTATGATCCGATCAGCGATAAGAGCAGTTCCCACTGTAATTGGCAGCATAAGTATTACAAGGAACTTGAAACCCATCTCATAGTATTTTATCAAAGTGTCCTTTGAACTTGTAAATGCTCTTGACATAACAGGAAATAATGAGATGACAATTGCATATGGGACCAAACCTAATGGTTCGCATAATTTATATGCAGCCGAATACAGGCCTACGGCATTATCACCAATCATAATGGAAAGCATCAGTACATCTATCCGATGGTATATTATGAGGAACACACTGGAGAATGCTATTGGAAGAGCTTCTTTGAACAAATGTTTCCACAATGTGAGATCGATCTCGAACTTGACCCTAACAAATCTTTTCACAAAAAAATAATTTAACAAGGCTTTCAATACCTCTGAAAATAGGAATACAAGCATTAACTGATATAAGGTGCCATGCATAGCAATTATGAAGAAGATAAGAGAAGCAGAAACTATTTTAGATATAAGTTTTGCTATTATGTCGTATTCCATTTTCAGTGTGGTTTGATACACCGAACGGCAGTTATCGCTAAATGATATGAACAGTAGTGTGAATGATATCAGATACACGTATGTGGTCGTGTCTACCGGATAATCCATCAATGATATGAGTGATATTGACAGAAGAATAGAAAATACAGAGAGTATTATTTTAATAATATATGCATTTCCAAGCATCTTTGCCATGCTTTCAGTATCTCTTGACATCTCTCGCACAAGTATTTCACTGAGGCCAAAATCAATAACTATGCCAAAAAATGCAATGTAGGCAAACACAAAATTGTATTTCCCAAAATCATCGACTCCCAAGTATTTTGCGAGATATATTACAACAACTAAAGAGATTAACCTGAAAAGCAGATTCCCCACCAGCAGGACACCTGTATTTTTGGCTACCTTATCAATTGTGCTCAATATTTCACCTATTCTCTAATTAATGATCGTGACTCTTAATTACTGAATTGGAATCCGGATCGACAATAGTTCACTCAATGTCCAAATTATGATAGGTAAGCTTTTCAAGATATTCGCAAACGTTGGTAAGTCCTTCTACAAAAAAATAACTAGCACATACGATATTAAAGAAGAACATTATAATATTTTACAATATAATTCATAACACTTTTTGCACACCTTGAAAGTAAGGGGTTTATTTATTTTTGTATATGTACCATAGTTTACTAATGTCCCTCCAAATTGTTTTTTGAAATTTCGGACAGTATACTTTACTTTCGGACTGCCAGCTCCTCCAAAATCAAAAGTAGAGTAACCGTTCTTAGCACCCCATGATAGTATATTCCAGACTAAATATTCATTAGGATGCAGATGCAAGTATTTACGTGATGAACACGCATACCAATCATAAATGGTATTATTATAATTAAGCGTAAGTATTCCAGCGATTGGTAAACCATCGTAAATTGCCAGATAGATCTTAGACAATCCTTTTGGTACTAGTATGTTATAGACGTTATAGAATAACTTAAAATCTTTAACTGGTATCTTGGCAGTTTCTGAAGTTTCTGACAAAAGATTATAAAAACTTTTTAACTCATCGTAATTTTCTACTTCCTTGATCACCAAATTATTTTTTTGAGCTTGTCTAATACCATTACGTTTCTTTTTTCCCAATGAACTCCATAACTCCTCCTCAGTTCGGTTCAAGTCAATTAAGAAATTTAAATTATCCTCGTAATTATAATCACATGAGCATAATAAATCTGACATGGCAGCATTAGAGTTTGAATATATTCGATTATAAAGGGATCCTCTTTTAGTAATTTTATCATGCTTGTTAATGAGTGCAAGGGCTGCACTTTTACCACATTCGCTATTTACCCAGAGGGGAGCATCGCGAATCGTTATGTGGGAAGAAAGGTAACCAATTTCACTTATTTCTGTAAATTTGATGCTTACCAACGATGCCAGAATTTCATCGTTATCATCAACTACCGCCAAAGCCAGTGGTTCACAATCAGGCACACCATGATAGATATCAAGCATGTGACCTGTTTGGAAAATAGTAGCATACTTGTTTTTAGAGACAAACTTATTTAGCATGTCCTTTTCTGGTTTTATTATGCTAAATTCTGTCATTGAACTCCCTTTTGGTCATGAAACTCAATGGTATCAACAATAAAATCGACAACGTCTATAGTGTCGCTTAACATTTCATCTTTTTTTGATCTCCATCCATCTTTATTTGATCCATTCCCCAGTATCTCAATCGCTTCTTTCAGTGCCAGACCCTTATCAGGAATCGTATAAACAAGTCCATATTTTTGCTCAAGCTCGTTAAGATAACCCCTTTGATTATTGGAAACATAAATCGAAGGTACTCCAAGTACAGCGGCTTCCGAAGCCATAGTTGCACCTTCACTAATGCACAGTGAAGCATGATAGATTATATTATGCAGGTCTTTGGGGTCAATTTCAAGCTGATAATCCTTAATTGTTTGCCAATCTGAGAGCTCAGAGGAGATAATCACTTTTCCATACTTTTCAAGCACAGAGATATATTCTTTTAATTCTTTTTCCGCCTTGAAATTAAAACCTTTTGCATGTAGATCATGATGTGAGGAGAGAGCAGATAGACGAACCAATATATATCCTGCTTTTAAACCATATTTAGTCAACACATTCTCATCAGGTTTAAAATATTTGGGGTGAAGGTATGCTAACTCATAATAGCCTCTGAAACGTGTCTGTTTTGGTCCAAGGTCCAGATAGAACGACGTCGACGTGTAGATCCTATCTGTAAATGGAAAGGCAAGTTTTGTGACCAGCCCTGCTATTTCAGTATCTGAAAATGCCAGATGCGGCTTCCCCATCAATCTGCTAACATGTGCTGAATAAGGAGAACCCGGGCTTACAAAAATATCAGGTTTGAACTGTCTTGCCATTTTGTACAAAAGTAGATCATTAGCAAGAACACCAAAAGCTTTGCCCGGCATTGTCTTATAATGTTTGCAGAGTTTATATTCAAAACCATTCTCTTCCAGCATTTTCCTGGTGCTTTCTTTAGCCCGTGCAAAGATTTTAATTTTATGTCCCCTCTCCTGAAGTAATCGAATCACATTACTGAACACATTTACATCTTTAGGATGACCAATATCCAATAATACATTCAATTCGCTTCCACCTTCTTTGCAGGAACACCTGTTACAATAATATAATAATCAATATCTTTTGCAGCAGCTAACCCCGCACCAACCAGCACCGCACCAACCACATACCCAGTTCTAATTGATAGATTTGGCAGCATAATTGCCCCCTGTTTTAAGGTTACCTAATATATGATCTTGCTCTTTATAGCTTTTATAGATGGTCCAATTTTTGACAAAAATGGGCCTGAGGTAGCTACAAAGATAACACCTGGTTATACGTAACCCCTACCATACAACAAGATGAACTCAATCAAGCAGATTGTATATAATTGTTTATTCCCTCTAATATATACGTTATCCCCAACATGGCAATTACATGCTCTTAACAATATGATCCTAAACTATTTAATAGGAAATCTCGGAGCAATCGTTTTTCATATTATTGAAAACAAATCTCATCGAATACAAATTTTTATGATCTTACATATATTATCAAGTTCTTTTTTCCCCAAGGTATAATGGTTAGGCATAACAAGTAGCCTCTTTGCTACATTTTCAGTAGCAGGGCAATCCCCCTCATATCCATAACTCAATTTTGCTATTTCTGGTGTCGCACTAAACAGCATGATCGTATCAAATCCTGCTTTTCTGAGCGCTTCGCTCAAGTTGTCCCTCACAGAAATGTTTTTAAGCTGTATTGGAAAAAGGAAATAATTACAGTAGGTTTCCGAACGCTCAACTGGAAGTATTAGATCAAGATCTTTTAGTTGCTCTATTAAATAAAGGGAATTATTCCTAGTTTTATCCACTTTTCCCTGAAAATCCTTTATTTTTTTTGTAATAACATGAAGATCCGTGTTCCTGATCTTTGTTTTACTAAATGAGCGTTTGTTCATAATATCAATCTTTTCTTCGATCCTACTACCAAGTGGCAAAGAAAACAATCCAAACCAAGGTCTGTGATACAGTAGTGAGCGTGCATACGTTATTGTTGCATGCTTGATCTCGTCAGTAATTGGAAGAAGGGGTAGCTTTTCAATCTCATCCCCTATATTTGATGCAAGTTGAAGATCCTTAGTAGTGATCATTCCACCTTCACCTGCGGAAATATATTTCCCAGTTCTGAAACTAAAAAATCCAGCAGTTGCAATTGTTCCAACAAGCCTCCCTTTGTACCTGCTCAACAATGCATGAGCACAGTCCTCGATCACCGGCTTGTCCCCTACAACCTTCAATATCCCCTCAAGGTCAGCAGGACGACCTAAGGCATGGACTACAACAACAGCAGCAAGATCATCTATTTTTTTATTCAGATCTTGTGGATCAAGAGTATAATTATCAGGCTCAATGTCAATAAATACTGGATTATGCCCAGCATGTATTATCGCATCGAAGTCACTTGGGCACGTATATAAAGAAACACCAATGTTTGAGTTCTCAGGCAAATTCAGAGCTTTTAAAATGATATAAAGGGAAGTGCGACCGCTATTTGTGTAATTGATGGATACATCTGCAAATATATTTGCTATCTCGCCAACATCTGATCTCTTATCTAGATGTAACATTGATGATAGGAAATCCCCAGTATAATAGTCAATGTTAAATCTGGGAATTAATCTGGGGTTGGGTTTAATCGAATTCATTTTTAATATTGGTTTTAGGTCAATTTTATAAGTACATATCGATGTTAGAATTGCCCACATTTCAATTTCTTGTATATACCATACCCAACTTCAGCAATTCTATTCTTGAACTTGTCATGTGTTTTCTCATACCTACCGAAATTCACTTCCTTTCCGCCAAAACGTCTTTTGAATTCCCTTACACCATATGGTTTGCTCGGATGACCTGCACCACCAAAGTCAAATGTCTTATATGTACCAGCATTTTCTTTGAGAACACACCAGACAAGCGCTTCGTCCACATACTCCACCTCTTTTTTTGATCCTGCATACCAGTCATACACCAGATCATTATATTTGAGCACTACCCGGGTACCTACAGGCATCCCGTCCTGAATCGCCATATAGAAATCAGCCATACCTGTTGGCGCAAATAAATTATATACAGCCCTAAATAAAGAAATATCTGCAATAGGCATTCGAACATTCCTATAAGTTTGTTCAATTAAATTATATGAATCTACCAATTCATCATCATTCTCGATCTTTTTAATCTCTATACCAGCTTTTTCTGCCCTGTTGATACCTTTTCTGCGTGATTTATGAATACTTTGCCACACAGTATCAGCAGTCCTGTCAAGGTCGATCAGATAGTTCAGATGGTCACTATATGTATAACCCAGAGATTCCAGCATCTGTTTAGATTCCTGTATATCCCATATGTTGCGGATCTGGGTATATATTGCCTTCCTTTTCATCAAAGCATTATATTGACCCATCAAAACAGAAACTGCCTCAGTACCCTCTCTACTTTCAAAAGCAAGAGGACCTCCATGTATTACAGAACGTGCTGAAAACGAACTTCCAATTCCACTAATTTCACATATGACAGCTGCCTGTACTACCGCAAAGATATCTCCAGACACGGTATCTACCGCAGCCAAAGATACAGGTTCGTAGTTCTTTGCCTGTCTGTAGACCTCGACCATCTCAGTGGTTTGGAAGATATTGCCATGTGGGTGATCGCTTACGAAATTGTCCCACTGGACCTTATCGAATGAATCTGTGATCTCGATCATATCTCAGCACACATCCCCACCAGGATCACAAGGACTTCCTATTCCTGTACCAGACAATTCCAGCCTTACCGATATTTTTGATGTTCTGCAAGAGGATCTCTTTTGTCCATCCAAAAGTATCGTCACACCATCTGTTAGGATGTGCCAGGATGCACAACTGCGGGACCTCTTCACTTTTGATAAGTTCGATCAAATCTTTCGTAGAGGCTATTTTTCCAACAAAGCCGGAATTTGCTCCAGATCCACCAGAATTCAGCACATCCTTAACGCGGATGTTCAGATCTGCCCAGGTCCTGCCAGTGTCAGTCAGGTACATTACCTTATTGTAGTCTATAGAAAGATAGGGTTCACCTAAGATCCCGAATTCCTTGAAATCGTATTTCTTCCAGATATCACGATTCAACCACTGAGACAAGGGATTTCCATGCATGCAAACCGTAGTTACTTCTTCCACGTCTCTCAATTCATTCAGTTCCTTTTCGAAGATATTGATGGCTTTTTTCATATCCCCCTTAGCCTTATCCAGAACTTCATAATGGAACCCTATTTCATGCCCCAGATCTGCAATCGCATGCATGTAATCTGGCTTAAATACTTCATCGGTGTGTCTGAAGTAATACGTAGACCTAATGCCATATTCATGCTCAAGTTGTGCCATATCAAGCGAACGTTTCACAGCACGATCCACGTCATGGCGAAGAATTACACATCGATCCGGCACGTATTTGAGATAATCGCATACGGAGGTTGCGGTGTACTCCGTATTAGTGATGGCTTCAAGGAATTGTCCGTACATTGATAATGTGAAATCTCTCACAATTATTTACCCCCAATGAACAAATATTATATTTCACAATTGAACCGTTCAGACGATATAAATCGAATGATCAAGCTTTCATATTTTAAATTAGCTGTTTCTAGTATTTATATATGCACAGATACTTTAAAGTTAAACAAGACTTGAAAGCATAAACAGTACTTTAATATGCATTAATTGACAAGTAAAACATATAAATGATAAACGAAAATAAGAATGTATTTCTCATACTCCTTATACTTTCATTGTTCACAGGAGCCACAATAGAGTTCAGCGAAGGCTCTACGTATGTTGGTATATTCTTGATCTTAGCTGCTGCAGCCCTGGTCACACGCATACGTTTGACAGAGACCAGAACAATAGAAAGTTCAAAATTGTACATTTCCATAGGTACTTTCATTGCTTTTGCAGATATATTCTATAACTTTAGGACCAATAGCCAACTTGGCACACTTGATACTATGGTATTCTTCTTAGGGATATCACTCATAGCTTTTGGAATAAACAACCACCAACTTTGCCGTATGGGAGAGTTTGGTGCATACATAGCAGGCATATTTACTTTTTTGTACTTGATATTCTATACATTGTTTGGTGCATTAGAAATCAAGTTTTTCCATCTGTTTGATCATTACTTTGTTCTATTACCAACAGTAACTGTCATTAAACTGGCAGGAATACCCATTGAAGTAGTTGCAACTGAGGCTGTGAAGCTCAGTGGTGTTGAAGATATGACTATAGTGATAGGCGGACCATGCTCCGGATTATATTCAATGTTCCTACTGATAGGAATTGTTGCTGGTTATAGTCGCATAGAGAAAATGAATTTTAGTAAGACATTATATTTGCTAGGATTTGCTGTTGTAGTTGCCTATATCGCAAACCTTGTGCGAGTAATAATCCTTTACATAGCTGCATACTCATATGGGACTGAGGTTATGATGTCGGTCCACACACATATAGGATGGATCATTTTTGCCATCGTTGCAGGTGGTATAATGTACATCATGAATCTAAAAACAGGAAACAACATAAATAAGAACAAACTCTAAATCGGTTTTCGTTAAACATTAAATTTTGTCCTGAAAACCAAGAATTCAATAGCCATGGCAAAATTTATTATCCCCCATGGCCACCTGTGATCATTGCCACGATTTGTAATGATTGTAGATTCTGCCTTAGATTACATATAGAAATTATTAAATCATTATGTTACATACATTTATATGAAGATCATGTCATCGGCCAAGTTAAGATACGTGGAAGAAAAAGATTTTGCAAATATTGCTGAGTTTCTGGCAGAAGGTTTCCAATCAGACTCACTTGATGTTTGGAAAAATCGTATATATACATGGTGGGTAGAGAATCCGAGCATGGATCCAGGCATTCCATATGGTTGGGTTGTCGAAAAAAATGGTGAGATCGTTGGATTCTTTGGAAATATTCCTGTGAAATATCAGATCAACGGATCAGAGGATATAGCTTTAGCAGGCATGCCATTCTATGTAAAACCTTCAATGCGTGGAATTACAGGTATCCAGTTACTGCATGCGTTCGCCAAGCAAAAAAATGTTAAACTACTACTCAATAATAGTCCAAATGAAGCATCATATGGAATTTTTAAAAAATTTGGTTTTGAAGACTTTGAAATCCCTTTCGATGGCATTGAATACTTGTATGTACGCGATTATGGAAAAATGCTTGATTTTTTTATTAAAAAAAGTGTTAGATCCCAACCAAAGTTGTCCATACTGAAAGTTCTATTAGTCCCTACAAAATTGATCTCACCTTTTATTAAATTGATAGGAGATAAAAGAGCAAAACCGAAAAAGTGCAATAACTTCATTTGCTCGTTGTGTAGTGACTGTAATGAATCATTTGCAGAGCTATGGTATAATAATCGGAAAGAGAACTCAACAACATTATACAGAGATGTAGAAACATTACGATGGTTATTTTTCTCAAAGGCTTTTGCTGGCAGAAGGCATGTTATTAAATGTATAGACTCACAGAACAACGAACTCGTTGGATACTTTGTATTTGACATAACATACAAGCATGATGTCAAAGTCATGCAATTAAAAGATATATATATCCCAAAATATGATGAGGGAATAATTCGATCAGTTATCCCTTTTGCAAAAAATCTAGCAAAAAAACATGATGTTGCTGCAGTGAGTTTCTGGCCAATCAATGAGGAAATGAATGAAATATTGAAAAATAAGATCAAAATAAAAAGATCGAACAAGATACCGTACTTGTATAAATTCGTTAATACTGAAGATAAAGACAATGAAATATCCAGTCAATCTGAACTCTTGCTTTCCATTTTCGATCCAAATAGAGGAGTCCTGTAAAATCTGTATGGAAACAAAAAAGATACATCGATTTCCGCTGACATACATTGATCTGAGTAGCGATGAAAATATATCTCCGAAAACATTAAAAACAGTTTGAATAAAGAAATTGATTTCACTGACATCAAACATCAAGAATTTGTCGGCTAAGTCAGAGGGATTACTCCCTCTTTCTCGCCTAAGAACTGTACGTGAAAGTTTTCTTTCATACAGCTCAAGCATCTCATAACCTTTTCAGGCAACAGTTATTGTTTTTGGAATTAGTTGCAAATTCCAATTT